>JAYWAV010000089.1:0-6604 GCA_043782015.1 Rhodoferax sp.
GGCCTCCAGCACCTGGCGCATGAACATGGACAGCGCAACCGTGGGCGGATACAGCCGCTCGCGGTGCTCGGGCAGCAGCGCTTCGGTCGTCGCAAGCAAAGCCGGACTCGTCAGCACGTTGAAGAACTCCACCGCCGGGGTTGCCTTGGCCTGGCGTCCGATACTGTTTCGATGTTGATGCAAAACGTTTCGGGCATTACGATCCATGGTGGCTGGCCTCCGGAAAGATGGTTTGGGAGCTTCGTACACAACCATCCTATCGATCCCTGGGCCAGCCACCTCCCTTTCTCTTCAAATTCAAGTGCTTACGCCCGTGACTTCAACGCCATGGGGCTTATGTAAGTGCCATTCGGGTTAGCCCGACTTTTTCAAGGTTCATCGCGAGCGTGCCTGCTGTCGTGGTTCGAGGGTAAACACGAGCCAGAAAACTGTCGAAATTCTTTACAGACCAAGCTTGCCGGAAAAGCGTCATCGCGCCACGTCATTGTTTTTAAATGATGTTTCGGTTTGCCGGGGGGGCGCGAATCTTGCGTGGGATCCCTTTGACATTTCTACACTCAAGGAGACAAGCAAAATGTTCAAACTCAAGACTTGGATGGCAACAGCCGCCATGGTGGCGCTGGCGGGCACGGCGCAGGCCTCGCTGGTTCTGCTTGGCGATGGCACGGTCAAGGACGACGTGACCAACCTGATCTGGCTGCAGAACTGGAATGTCAATGGCGCGCAGAATTGGGCAACGCAAAAGGCCTGGGCCGACAACCTGAGCTTTGCCGGCAGCGACGCTTGGGTGCTGCCCAGCATCAGCCAGTACACAACCCTTCACCTCGAGTTTGGCAATCTGCCTTTGTTCACCAATGTGCAGGCCGCCGACTTCTACTGGTCCGGTACGGAGTCCACGCCTGGCATCAGCGCGTTGGCCTCCCGCCCCGCTGACGGCAGCGAGTTCAACGGCGACGAAGGCATCCTGTTGTTTGCCGTGGCTGTGCGCCCCGCCGATGTAGCCGCTGTGCCGGAGCCACAGTCGTTGGCACTCGTGCTGCTGGCGTTGAGCGCCGGGGCGGTGGCGTGGAGAAGGCGGCCACTTTGACGCTTTGACGCTTCGAGCCCTTTGACTCTTTCGGGGGTTTGGGGGCGTTAGCCCCCAACGGCAATTTTTTCACCGGTCATGGCCTGCTGGCCATGCGCGTGGCCAAGGAGGTCAAGGCGTTCAAGAGTTTTGCCGGTGCCGGGCTGTCGTGCCCCCTACGAACCCGACCGTTCTGTCTGTTTTTTCATCCAACGCCCGAAGCTGCGCGAGATCTTCGCCGCCGACTTTCGCGACCGCGTGGTGCAACATGTGCTGGTGAGCTTTCTGGAACGCATTGCACTTGCATTCGTCCTAAAATAGCTGTATGAACCTGACTCTGACCGTGCCCGACACTTTGCCTGACGTATTGCAGGTCTCCAGTGGTCAATTTGCGGCGCTTGCCAAGCAGGCAATGGCAGTGAAGTTGTTTGAGTCAGGCAAGCTTAGTTCAGGGCAAGCAGCGCTTCTGTGTGACCAATCGCGCGTCGAGTTTCTGTTGATTTTGCCGCACTGGGGCGTGCCGCAGTTGTGCTACCCAGCGGATGAGTTGGCGACCGATTTGGCCAACGCCTGAGGGTGCTTGAAGGTGGTTTTGGCGATATCGGGCAAGGCAATTGTCTTAAACACTTCGCCTACCTTGGCATTGGTTGCAGCATTGGGCAGCCTGGATTTGCTGGGAAAAGTCTACCAGCGGGTCTTGTTCAGCGATATCGTGGCGCAAGAAATCCGGCAGGCAGGGCATCTTGGGTTTGGTGTTGACGCTTTTGAAGCTGCTTTGAAAACCGGTGCACCGTTTGAATTGGGGGAACTTTCGCAAGCGATTGCGCCGTGGTTGGCAGCGGCACTTGACGCTGGCGAGGCATCGATTATTGCTTTGGCCAACCAGGCCAACGTGCCGCTTGTAGGGATTGATGAACTTGCGGGCAGGCGCGTGGCCCGTCTTAATGGGCTGCAGGTGACTGGTTCGTTAGGAATTTTGCTCAAACTCAAAGCCGCTCGCCACATCGCCGAAATAGCGCCCTGCCTGGCGCGCATGCGAGCACAGGGCATCTGGCTGTCTGCCGGCTTGCAAGCTCAGGCGCTGCTGATGGCCGGTGAAAACACTTGACGGCCCTGTCGATAGACCAATCACCATCCAGTACTGCAAGCCAAGTCCTGAAGTCGGGGGCAATTTTTAAAAAGCGCCGCGTTGACAGGGCCAGCAAGCGTTCGCGGTGAGCCAGGTGGTACTTGATGCGCCAGAGCTTGGCGCCATTGGCTCGGATGAGCAGGGCAAATCGTTCAAAAGAAAACATCCGCCCGGACACGGAAGCGCTGCGCAAGCCGTTTGGCGATGTCCTTGCTGATGGCGCGTTTGCCGCTCACGATGTCCGAGATGCGGCCCTGCGGCGCGCAGTCTTCCAGGTCCGCCTGTTGGATGCCGTGTTGCTCCATCAGGAAGGCCAGCACCTCGCCTGGCGGCGCCTCGGGAATTTGAAAGTTCTCGTCCTCGTAAGCTTTCACATGATCGGCGAGGTAGTCCAGCACTTCGGCCAAGGGATGGGTTTCGTCGTCACCCACTTCCGCGAGAAGCCGATCCATGGTGGCGCGGGCCTGTGCATAGTCTGCCTTGGTATGGATAACGGTCACACCCAGCAGTTGCTTGAATGACGTCCAGGACCGAAGAATAGCTTGCGGTTCGGCTACGGAATGCATTGGGGAAGATTTCATTTTTTTGGGCTTCCAGTTGCCACGGTCGTACTCACGGTGCGCCAACACGGCTCGAATGAATACCTTGCGGCGGTTGTAGTGGATCACGGCGATCAATCGGTACCGCTGCTTCTCCTGAGCGACGCAAGGCATGGCTTCGCATGCTGATGGAGATCGCCGCCAAGTCGCGGCAAATCCAATCCCCGAGCTACTGTAGGCAGCGCCTTTAAAAAAGACGTGCGACCGTTCAAGGTTTAAAGTCGCTTCATTCGAATCAGGAGACCGATCGTGTCCGACATACCGACATCCGAAAAGCGTCGCCCGACGCACGACGAAATCGTCGCTACCCCTCGCTCCACCTTTGTGGATGTACTGGGCATGCCATGGAAACAGTCGAAGTTTCCCGGGGTCGACGTAAAAGTGCTGTTCGACGACGGCAACGGCATGCTGACTGTGCTCACACGCATGGCGCCCGGCTCTTTTATCCCGTTGCATACCCACACGGAGGTCGAACAGACCTACATCCTCGAGGGCAGTTTGGAAGATGAGCAAGGCCCCGCAACCGAGGGCAATTTCGTCTGGCGCCCGGGTGGCAATACGCATATCGCGCACGCGCCCAACGGCTGCCTGTCAATCTCTTTCTTCACCCAGCCGAACAAGTTTTTTGACGACGTGAAGTGGTTCAACCAACTGGATTGATAACCCGGCCCGCGCCTGCCGTCTCCGCAGCATCTCCTCCAGCCCGACACCGTCAGCTGCACATGAGAGGGACAGCAAAGTGATTACCGAGCTTCACGCTTTGAGCGAGGCCGCCTTTTTGAGGTCCCTCGTCATTTTGTGTGGAAATTGGGAGTTTCGTTACCACATCGTAGTGGGGCCCGGTGGAGTTTGTGGGCAGCCGACGGCCTGTGGGTGGGCGCGTGGGCAACCCGCAGGGTTGTCCATCCGGCCATCCACAGGAGAGCGCGCAGCGCTCAGTCGGGAAGCCCGCGCCAGCGGGCCTGTCCACAAATCCACCGGGCGGTGTGTGACGTGGCCGGGCGATTTTGCCGCAGCGGCCGATTTGGAGTGACTGATAGTGGGTGTGCAAATCGAAATCCTGTTTACCGCGGCCCTGGGGCTGCAAGCGCCTTGGGCGGTCGAGAAGGTCGATCTCGACACCGCCCGGCATCGCATCGACTTCGAGGTCGGATGCGCCGCAAAGGTGCTGGCCTGCCCGAGTTGCGGGGCCGCCGATCAACCCATTCATGACCGCAAGCGGCGCTCGTGGCGGCACCTGGACTTCTTCGAGTTCGAGGCGTGGGTCCATGCGCAGGTGCCGCGCGTGGGGTGCACGGCCTGCGCCAAGACCAGCCAGGTGAGCGTGCCGTGGGCGCGTGAGGGCAGCGGCTTCACGCTGCTGTTCGAGGCGCTGGCGCTGGCGCTGTGCCAAGGCCTGCCGGTACGCCAGGCCGCCCAGATGCTGCGCGTGCGCGACAAGCAGTTGTGGGGGCGCATCACGCACTACGTGGACCAGGCCCGCGCCAGGCAGGACATGAGATCGGTGAAATTGGTGGGCATCGACGAGACCAGTCTGAGGCGAGGCCACAACTACATCACCGTCGTGCACGATCTGGATGCCAAGGCGCTGTTGTTCGCCACGCCCGGGCGCGACCACCAGACGGTCGAGCAGTTCGCCGTCGATCTGGAAGCACACGGGGGCAAACGCGCCGGCGTTGCCCACGCGTGCATCGACATGAGCGCGCCCTACGCCAAGGGGATCGGCAAGTCCCTGCCCAACGCACAGATCAGCTACGACCGATTCCACGTCGTGGCGTTGGCCAACCAGGCGATGGATGAGGTGCGCAGCGCCGAATGGAAGGCCGACAGCCAGCGCGTGCGCCAAGAACTGGGCGAACTCGATGCGCGCGAGCGCCGCTCCATCCTGTGGGCCATGCGGCGCAACCCCTCGAGTTGGAGCCGCGCACAAATCCACGCCATGCACTGGCTGCAACGCGCCAACCTCAAGAGTGCGCGCGCGTGGCGGCTCAAAATGGGCCTGCGCGAGGTGTTCGCTCACGCGCGAACGCATAACGACGCGGTCGTTGCCGCGGGCGATCTCAAGCGCTGGATCAGTTGGGCCCGGCGCAGCCGGCTGGAGTCTTTCAAGCGCCTGGGGGCCACGCTCAAGGAACATTTCGAAGGTGTTGTACGCGGCATGCTCGACCATCGCTCCAACGCCTTCGTCGAGGCCATGAACGGTCTGTTGCAACAGGCCAAGCGCGCGGCGCGCGGTTTTAGAACGGCGACCAATTTCATAGCCATCGCCTACCTGCGCCTTGGCAAGCTCAAGCATCTGCCGGCCTCGCCTTTCATCCCAGCCATGCCTCTGGGAGCGGGCCGAATCACACACCGGGCTTGATGTCAAGTTCCACACAAAAGGGCATAGAGCCCAACAACAAGGCCCGCCAATGGCGGGCCTTGTCTGTAAATGGCGCTCTTCGGGCGCCGGCTCAATGGAGAAGCGGGGAGATCGTCACCCCACCTGCGTTGCCGGTACTATCGAACTCAGCGGCGCTGGATCACAAGGCTGCCATCCACCGGCAAGGAGGCCGGAGCGTGGTACGTACCGCTGCCAGTACCTGCCAGGAAATTGAAGTTGCCGACCGCCGTGCTGCCGGTTCCGGGGTTGCTATAGGAGAAAGCACCGGTCGCTGCATCGGTGATGTTCAGTGAACACGCGAAGGACGAAAGGCTGACCGGGTTCTGGCACGAAACGCTGCCGTTGGCATTGATGAAGACCACGGTTCCATCGCTGGCCAGCCCCGGCGATGGCTTGGCCTCCCAGGTGCCCTGGTACGAGCCGGCGGTCAGGGCCAAGGGCACCGACGGGTCTTCGGGCGTCAGGCCCAGCTGGCCCAGCAGCGCGGTACCGCCAACCATGTTCAGGCGTGCGCTGCTGAAGGGGTTGGATTTGTTCTGGTACCCGAAGTAGATAACGCCGCCGCGTTCGACGAACACGCGCGTGAATCCCAAGGCCGAAGTCTGCGCCGGCAAGTTGTTGAACGTCATTACGCGCGCGTCACCGAGGGTCGTGATGGTGTAGGAGCCGGTGCCAATAGGGGTGCAGTTGCGTGTCGAACCGTTGATAAAGCGCTCCTTGCACGAGTAGTAGGTAACCGGGTTGGTGCCGGCGCCCTTGAACGCCACCCGCAGCTTGGCGTTGCCGCTATAAAAGCCGGGTGCGGTAGCGCCGGTATTGAGCGGCACCGTGCCCACCGTGCCAATGCCCAGCGTGCTGTTGCCCCACCATTCGTTGGGTACGTCGCTTAAGAAGGTGGCGCCACCGTAGACAAAACTGCCCTGCCCAAAGACGCATGGCATGCCCGGCGCGGCGCTGATCATGGCCTCCAATGTGGTGGTGATGGTTCCATTGGTGTTGGCTTCGGCGGAGTTGCAACCCACACCGGCACCCTGCGTGGCCGCATTGCCGCCGGCGGACACTGCCGGGCTGTACAGCGAAACGATATTGCCAAAGCCCGCGAAGTCGCTCTTTCCGGGGTAGTAGGAAATTGCGTCGGTCAGCGCGGTTCCGTTTACATAAAACAGCGAAGAGCCGCTGGGGAAGGTCGCACTTCCCAGCACCGAGGTGTTGGCAATCGTCAGCGTGGTGAACCCGGCGGCGCGCACCTGGGCATAAACATCGGCCATCGCCTTGCCCGACACGTCGAACGTGGCGCGGTTGGTCTTGCCGGTTTCGGCGTTGTCGCAGTAGTTGTAGGCGCCATTGCCCTGCGCATCGCGCTTGCGGGAAAGGCTCTCGAAGTTAAGCGCGCAGCCGACCCAGGCGCTGCCGTTCCAGTGCTGGTC
>JAYWAV010000090.1:0-6592 GCA_043782015.1 Rhodoferax sp.
GCTACGACGTTCCAGACCACCGCGCGCCGCCCCAGCGCAGCGTAGCGCGTATAGCTTGCGTTGTCGGGCAGATGCAATGTGCTCACTGCGTAGCGCCGCAGTTCCTGCGCCAGTCGCAGGCGTTGCTTCAATGCCTCGGGCATGCTGTCCTCTGCCAGCCACTGGTCTACGGGCCGCGCCGCCTGCATCAGGGCCAAGTGCCCTCTGGCGGATTGCAGCAGGTAGCCCATATCCGCGCAGCCCGCCATCGTGGCCGAAAGGGCCACGATCAGCACGGTGCGGATGGTGGTGAGAGGAGGCAGGCGCAAGCTCATGGTGTCGCGCATCGTATGCTAGCGGCTTCACAATCCGAACCGGAGAGCCCCATGCCCATGAATACCCTTGAAGCCTGGCACAAGATCGTCAAATCCCGCGATGCCACCGTGCTGGGTACGCTATTGGCGGACGACGTGGTGTTTGAGTCTCCGGTGGTGCACAAGCCGCAGCATGGCAAAGCCATCGCGGTTATGTATTTGAACGCAGCGCTGCACGTACTCAACAACGAGAGCTTTGTCTACCGGAATGAATGGAAGGGTGACAACTCCGCTGTGCTGGAGTTTGAAAGCACGGTAGATGGCATCACCATCAATGGCGTGGACATGATCACCTGGAACGATGCGGGGCACATCAGCCACTTCAAGGTCATGGTGCGCCCACTCAAAGGCATGAACAAGCTGCATGAGCTGATGGGCAGCATGCTGCAAAAAGCAGTTGCTTAAAGCGCAGCAGGCAGAACTCGCACCCGTGGCGGATTGGCAATGAGTCCGGCCAACACCATGTCCACCAGCGCTGGGGCGCCTTTCTCCAGGTCGTAGGCGCCCGGCGTCAGCAGCCACTGGTGCATAGTGCCCATCATGAAGTTGTGGATCACCTGCATGCTCAGAAATACATCCGTGTCTGCTGGCAGAAGGCCTTGTGCCAGAGCCTTCTGTAGCAGCCCCTCAAAGCGGTCCAGGCACTCGTCGCGGCACTCCAGCTCGTGCTCCATCACTTTGGCCACTTCTCCAACACTCTCGCATTTGTGGAACATGATGCCAAAAATGCGCTGCTGTCGTGGCGATTGCGCAAGTTGGCACAGAGCATGCGTGCACATCTGGCGTAGCGCAGCCAATGGGTCTTGCGCGGGGCCGTCATCCAGCTCGGCTAACATGGACTCCATGGGCAAGGTGGCCTGCTCGAATAAGGCCTGCAGCAGGGCGGCCTTGTCCTTGAAATGCCAATAAATCGCTCCGCGGGTCAGTCCCGCGGCAGTGGCGATATCGCTCAAAGTGGTTTGGGAAACGCCCTTTTCAAAAAAGACCCGTTCGGCTGCGTCCAGTAGCGCGGCGTACGTGAGTTCAGTGTCTTCTTTAGTTTTTCTGGCCATGCTTGAGTCAGTCTCCGGGTAATTGATAGTATAAAGTAAACATTCATGAATGTATGTAATACTGTGTAATCACGCTTTTTCTCGCCCCCTTTCTTTCGTTTCCCCCTACCTAACGCCTCGACCTATGTCCACACCCTTGCCCTCCCCAACCCCCAACGATAGCCACAAAGCCCGCGCACTGCGTCAACCCTGGATGTTGCCCTTTGCACTCGCAGCGCTGCCTCTGGCGATGATGGCATGCGGCAAGTCGGAAGGAGGGCCCGGCGGCCCCGGCGGCATGCCTTTGCCCGAAGTAGCGGTTGTCACTGTGCAAGCCAAGGCGCAGCCCGTAGAGCTGGAATACACCGGGCAAACCGCCGGTTCACGCGAAACCGAAGTGCGTGCCCGGGTGTCCGGCATCTTGCAAAAGCGCCTCTATGAAGAGGGCGCTTTGGTGAGCGCCGGAACCCCCTTGTTCCAGATCGATCCAGCCACGTTCCAGAACCAGTTGGCGTCAAGCGAAGCCGCAGTGGCAGTCGCCCAGGCCAAGGTCAACCAGGCCAAGCGCGACCAGGCCCGCCTGGGCCCACTGGCAGCCGAAAAGGCCATCAGCCAGAAAGAATTTGACGACAGCAAGTCTGCGCTGGAGTCGGCCGAAGCCTCTTTGTTGCAAGCGCAAGCACAGGCCAGCGATGCCCGTTTGAACCTTGGCTACACCAAAGTGGTGGCTCCCATCAGCGGCACCACTGGCAGCGCAGCCAAGTCAGATGGAAGCCTGGTTTCTGCTGCAGATGGCCTGCTTACCACCATCGTGCAAACCAACCCGATGTACGTGAACTTCAGTGTCTCGGAGAGCGATTTGCTGCGCATGACGAGCCAGGTTAAGTCTGGCCAATTGAGCGTACCGGGCAAGCGCGCCACCAATGGCAGCCTGGGCTTTACCGTCAGCGTGAAGCTGGCCGATGGCAGCATCTACCCGCGCACCGGAAAACTCAACTACGCCAGCGAGCGGGTCAACCCACAGACCGGCAGCTTTGATATGCGCGCCGAGATTTCCAACCCCGACGGGGCCTTGCGCCCCGGCCAGTTCGTGCGTGTAACTTTAAGCGGAGCCAACCGCCCCGACTCGCTGAGCGTGCCGCAGCGTGCGGTGATCGACAGCCCGTTTGGCAAGATTGTCTTTGTGGTGAACAAGGAAGACAAGCTCGAACCCCACCCGGTGGAACTGGATGGATGGGCGCAAGGCCAGTGGATCGTGACCAAGGGCCTCAAGGACGGCGACCGCGTGCTGGTCGATGGATTCATCAAGGCGCATGACCCTGGCATGCTCGTCAAGCCCGTGCCTTTTGTTCCGGGCGCCGCGCCTGGTACCACACCTGGTGCTCCGGCGCCTGCAAGAGTATCCAGTGCGCCTGTAGCGCCTGCTACGCCTGCATCTTCTGCTTCTAAATAAGGAGCAAAGCACCCATGTTTTCCAAGTTCTTCATTGACCGGCCTATTTTTGCGACGGTTCTTTCCCTGTTCCTGGTGCTTGCCGGTTTGGCCGCTATGCGGATTTTGCCGATCTCGCGCTATCCGGAAATCTCGCCGCCTGTGGTGAGTGTTGCTGCCGTGTACCCTGGTGCCTCTGCCGAGGTGCTGGAGACCACAGTGGCCGCGCCCATTGAGCAGGCCATCAATGGCGTCGAGAAGATGCTGTACATGAGCTCTACGTCGTCTGGCGACGGCGCTGTGGCCATCAGCGTGACCTTCGAGGTCGGCACCAACCTGGACATCGCGGCGGTGAACGTCAATAACCGTGTCAACCAGGTGCTGAACAAACTTCCGCAGGAAGTGCAGCGCCAGGGCGTCACGGTAGCCAAGAGCTCGTCGAGCTTCATGACCGTGGCGACGATTTACTCGCCCGATGACCGGTTTGATGCGCTGTACATTTCCAATTACGTCACGCAAAACGTGCTCGACGCCATCAAGCGCGTGCCCGGCACTACCAATGTGCAAATCTTTGGTGCAAAAGACTACGCCATGCGACTGTGGCTGCGTCCGGACCGCATGGCCCAATTGGGTATCACGGTGGGCGACATCAGTGCCGCGGTGACTGAGCAAAATGCCCAGTACGCTGCCGGCAAGATTGGTGCGCCGCCCAACAACACCGAAGAGTTGACACTGACGGTCACGGCCAAGGGCCGTTTGCTCTCACCGGAAGAGTTTGCCAACATCGTGGTGCGCAGCGGCGACAAGGGTTCCATGGTCCGCCTGAAGGATGTGGCCCGCGTGGAGCTGGGCTCCAAGGACTACAACTTCTATGGCCGCGTCAACGGCCATCCGGCGGTGCCTGTTGGTGTGTTCCTGCAAACCGGCGCCAACGCGCTGGACACGCGTGCCGCTGTGGAAAAAGTACTAGTGGAGTTGAAGGCCAAGTTCCCCGAGGGACTTACCTACTCCACACCCTATGACACCACGCCGTTTGTCACGGAGTCGATCCACGAAGTGCTCAAGACCCTGGCAGAAGCCATGGTGCTGGTGTTCATTGTGGTGTACATGTTCCTGCAGAGCTGGCGCGCCACCATCATCCCGACGTTGGCAGTACCGGTCTCCCTGATCGGCACCATGGCTGGCCTGCATTTATTGGGCTACAGCATCAACACGCTGACCCTGTTCGGCATGGTGCTGGCCATCGGTATCGTGGTGGACGATGCAATTGTGGTGCTCGAGAACGTCGAGCGCCTGATGCACGAGGAAAACATGACCCCGCGAGACGCAGCCATCGAAGCCATGCGCGAAGTGACCGGTCCCGTTATTGCGATTGTGTTGGTCTTGTGCGCGGCCTTTATTCCGGTTGCTTTCCTGGGCGGTTTGGCGGGCGAGTTATACCGCCAGTTCTCGGTCACCATCACGATTGCCGTGGTGCTCTCCGGCATCGTCGCGTTGACGTTGACCCCTGCACTGTGCGCCGTGTTGCTCAAGCCCAATGGCGAGGAGCACAACCGTTTCTTCGATGCTTTCAACCGTGGCTTTGGGCGGCTGACTGCACGCTACACGCGCGGAGTTGCCTTCTTCTTGAAGCGTGGCATCTTGGGACTGGCGCTGTTCGTTGGCATGGGCGTGTTGACCGGTGTGCTGTTCAAAATCGTTCCCGGTGGTCTGGTGCCAGATGAAGACCAGGGCTATTTCATTGCTGCCGCCATCCTGCCCGAAGGTGCTGCGCTGGAACGTACCAATGGAGTGGTCAAGCAGATCGAAGGCGCCATGTCGTCCAACAAGAACATCGACTCCATCTTCAGCTTGGTGGGCCTGAACTTTCTGGGCGGCGGCGGCTTGAAATCTTCCGCTGCCACCATGTTCTTTCCGCTGCGCCCCTGGGATGAGCGCACCCAGTCGGCCAAAGAGCTGGTGGGTGAGTTCTACATGAAGACCGGCGGTATCAAGGAAGGTCTGCCCCTGGCTTTTACTCCGCCTGCCATTCAAGGCCTGGGCCAGACCGGCGGCTTTGAGTTCTACCTGCAAAACAAGGGTGACGGCGGTGTGCGTCGTCTGGCGCAAATGCTGCCCCTGTTGCTGGCCGAAGCCAACAAGCAGCCTGAACTGCAGGGTGTCAAAACCCTGTGGCAAGCGAATTCGCCGCAATTGTTCGTGACCGTGGACACCGAAAAAGCGCGTTCCTTGGGCATCGCCGTGGCGGACATCTACAACACGCTGCAAGCCACGCTGGGCAGCTACTACGTGAATGACTTCAACAAGAGTGGCCGCATTTACCAAGTGCTGATGCAGGCCGAAGGCCGCTACCGTTCCAAGCCGGACGACATTGGCGCGCTGTATGTGCGCTCCAAAGCGGGCCAGATGATCCAGATCCGCTCGGTGGCCGACGTGAAGTTTGTCGCAGGCCCAGACTCGGTGCAGCACTTCAATGCGCTGCCCAGTATCCAGATACTGGGTGACCCCAAGCCAGGCTATAGCTCGGGCCAGGCCATTGCGGCGATGGAACGTGCTGCGGCCAAGGTACTGCCCAACGACATGGGCTATGACTGGGGCGGCTCTGCGTTCCAGCAGAAGCGCAGCAGTGGCTCCAGCGCGCTGGCGCTGACTGCCGGCTTCATCATGATTTTCCTGATCCTGGCCGCGCAGTACGAGAAATGGTCCCTGCCGTTCTCGGTGTTGCTGGCGCTGCCTTTCGGTATCTTCGGTGCCTTGGTAGCGGTGTACCTGCGGAACTTTGCCAATGACGTGTATTTCCAGATCGGTCTGGTCACACTCTTGGGTCTGTCGGCCAAGAATGCGATTCTGATCGTGGAATTTGCCACGATGAAAGTGGAAGAGGGCTTGAGCCCCGTCGCAGCCGCGCTGGAAGCGGCGCGCCTGCGGTTCCGCCCGATCCTGATGACCTCATTGGCCTTTATTCTGGGCGTGGTGCCCTTGGCCTTCTCCAGTGGTGCGGGCGCCGCAGCGCGCCAGTCCATTGGTACCGGCGTGCTCGGTGGCATGCTGGCGGCCACTTTCCTGGCGGTGTTTTTGGTGCCGCTGTTCTTCAAGCTGGTCAACGACTGGCACTTCCGCAGCAAACCCGAGGATTTCAAATTTCTGAATAAGCCCGCGCACGGCGAAGGAGCGCACCATGTCTAAGCGCACATTCAACCGCATTCTCATGAAATCCTCCATTGCTATGAGTTTGGTAGCAGTCTGCGCATTGTCTGCCTGCGGTAGCCTGATAAGCCCTGAATACAAGCGCCCGGCGCTGGATGTTCCCGCGTCGCTGGCCACGCCCTCCAAGGTGGCTGGTGCTGCCCAGGTGGATTGGCTGGTCTGGTGGAAAGGCTTTGACGATCCAGTGCTGAACGCGCTGTTGGATGAGGCCAGCAAGAATAGCCAGGACTTGGCCCTGGCTACCGCCCGCATCGCGGAAGCCCGCGGCACGCTGGGCGCGAACGAGTCCAACCTGTTCCCTACGGTGGACCTCAACGCCAGCACCACGCGCCGTCGCTCCAGTGAAAATTCGGCCACCTTCGCACCCGGGGCCAACCCGGTGTCGGAAGACCGCCAATTGGGCTTGACCGCTACCTACGAAATCGACTTCTGGGGCAAGTACACCCGGGCCGACGAAGCTGCCCGTGCCCGTCTGCTGGCCCAGGCCGCCAGCCGCGGCACGGTGCTGACCACGCTGTACGCCAATGTGGCGCAAAGCTACTTTGCGCTGCGCGCGCTGGATACCCAGAC
>JAYWAV010000091.1:0-6585 GCA_043782015.1 Rhodoferax sp.
GGTGCCGCCCGCAAATCCGGGTTCGCGCAGGCCCCATGCCAGCGGCGCCATGATCAGTGCGGCAAAGCCCAGCAGCGTTAAGGCCTCTTGCCAGCCAAAGGTGCGGATCGCAAAACCTTCGATGGGCACCATTAAAAACTGGCCGAATGAGCCCGCTGCTGCGGTAATGCCCATGGCCCAGGAGCGTTTGGCTTCCGGCACATTGCGGCCGATCACGCCGTAGACCACGGCATAAGTAGTGCCCGCCTGCGCTACACCAATCAGCACACCGGTAGACAGCCCAAACAGCAGCGGCGTGTTGGCATAGCCCATGCCGATTAGGCCCAATGCATAGAGAAGCGCGCCGACGACGATCACGCGGAAAGCGCCAAACCGGTCGGCCACGATGCCGGCAAAAATGCCGCTGACGCCCCAGACCAGGTTCTGGATGGCCATCGCGAACGAGAAGGTCTCACGGGTCCAGTCCCGGTCTTGGGTGATGGGCTGCAGCCACAGGCCAAAACCATGGCGTATGCCCATGGACAGGGTTACGATCATGGCCCCGCAGACGAGGACTTGTGTCATGGACAGGGTCTTGGACACGTTTTGGGGGCTGGTACGCATGCCGCCTAATGTAGCGATTTCGCATCCGTAGCGCTGCCTATCGGGCGACACCCCTCACGCCAGTAGAATCCGTTCGCTGTGGTTTCATACAGTGAATCAGCATCCGCCGAACTACAATCCCGCCCTATGGCAACAAGCAACTCCGTTAAACCCAACTCCGAATATTCAGAAGGTTCCATCCGTGTCCTCAAGGGACTGGAGCCGGTCAAACAGCGTCCGGGCATGTACACCCGCACCGATAACCCGTTGCACATCATCCAGGAAGTACTGGACAACGCGGCCGACGAGGCGCTGGCCGGTCATGGCAAGAAGATCAAGGTTACGCTGCATACCGATGGCTCGGTGTCCATCGAAGATGATGGCCGCGGCATCCCTTTTGGCATGCACCCGGAAGAAAAGGCGCCGGTGATCGAACTGGTCTTCACGCGGCTCCATGCGGGGGGTAAGTTCGACAAAGGCAAGGGGGGCGCCTACAGCTTCTCCGGCGGCCTGCACGGCGTGGGCGTGTCCGTCACCAACGCTTTAGGCAAGCGCCTGGAGGCCACCAGCTACCGCGAAGGCTCGGTCGCCCGCATCGTGTTTGAGGGCGGCGATGTCACGGAAGCCCTGCAAGTCCGCAAAGCTATCTTGGAGGGGGACCGCAACGGAGCGGGGGAGGGACCCCGCGACCGTAAATCTGGCTGCACCGTACGGGTCTGGCCGGACCCCAAATATTTTGAGTCGGCGGTACTGCCCATGGCCGAGCTGACGCACCTGTTGCGCAGCAAGGCCGTGCTGATGCCCGGCGTCAGCGTCACGCTGGTGGTGGAGAAGACCAAGGACACACAGAACTGGCTCTACAAGGGCGGCCTCAAAGACTATTTGATGCAGACCCTGAATGGCGACCCGGTCATCCCGCTGTTTGACGGCGAAGGCTTTGCCGACAGCCAGAGCGACAACTTTGCCGAAGGCGAGGGCGCGACTTGGTGCGTGGCCTTTACCGAAGAAGGCAACCCGGTGCGCGAGAGCTATGTCAACCTGATCCCCACCAGCGCGGGTGGCACACACGAAAGCGGCCTGCGTGATGGCCTGTTCACGGCGGTCAAGAGTTTTATCGAACTGCACAGCCTGCTGCCCAAGGGCGTGAAGCTGATGCCCGAGGATGTTTTCGCCCGCGCCAGCTATGTCTTGAGCGCCAAAGTGCTGGACCCGCAATTTCAGGGCCAGATCAAGGAGCGCTTGAACTCGCGCGACGCAGTGCGCTTGGTGTCCAGCTTTGTGCGCCCGGCGCTGGAGCTGTGGCTGAACCAGCACGTCGACTACGGCAAAAAGCTGGCCGAGCTGGCCATTAGGGCCGCGCAGACCCGTCAAAAGGCAGGCCAGAAGGTTGAGAAGCGCAAGAGCTCCGGCGTGGCGGTGTTGCCCGGTAAGCTGACTGATTGCGAGAGCAAGGACATTGCCTACAACGAAGTGTTTCTTGTCGAAGGCGACTCGGCCGGTGGCAGCGCCAAGATGGGCCGCGACAAAGAGAATCAGGCGATCCTGCCCTTGCGTGGCAAGGTGCTCAACACCTGGGAAGTGGACCGCGACCGCCTGTTTGCCAACAACGAAATCCACGACATTTCGGTGGCGATTGGTGTGGATCCGCACGGCCCCAATGACACGCCCGACTTGAGTGGCCTGCGCTACGGTAAGGTCTGCATTCTGTCGGACGCGGATGTGGATGGCTCGCACATCCAGGTGCTGCTGCTCACACTGTTCTTCCGCCATTTCCCCAAACTGATCGAGACTGGCCATGTGTTTGTGGCCCGTCCTCCGCTGTTTCGTGTCGATGCGCCCGCACGCGGCAAGAAGCCTGCTTCCAAGGCCTATGCGCTGGACGAAGGCGAACTGACTGCGATTCTGGACAAGCTGCGCAAGGAAGGTGTGCGCGAAGGCGCATGGAGCATCAGTCGCTTCAAGGGTCTGGGTGAGATGAACGCCGAGCAGTTGTGGGACACCACGCTGAACCCGGACACGCGGCGCCTGCTACCAGTGACTTTGGGTGCCATCGATTTCGGTGCGACCGAGGCCTTGATTACCAAGCTGATGGGCAAAGGCGAGGCTGCGGCGCGGCGCGAGCTGATGGAGTTGCATGGCGACTCGGTGGAGATCGACGTCTAATGACTGCTATGAAAATGGTAGCTAGTTGCGCAGCATTCACGGGCGGTCTAGGCACTATTTCCATGTTTTTTCGCTCGGGCAGAGGATGGGGCAGGGGCGAAGGCCTCATGGTGGAGTACCACAAATCGGCTTTCACCCCCGCCCCATCCTCCGCCAGCATTTGGTGCGCGAGCTGTCTCCAATCCTTGGCGCGCCATCAGGCCGCGCGGCGGACGCTTGGGGCGGCTGACGATTTGTGGTACCCCACCATGAGGAAGTCGCCCCAAGTGTCTGCCGCGCAGCGAGTGAAACAACCTCAGTTGCAGGCCCAGTGAATTCCAGCATGACTAAGCGACATTCATTTGCTATTAAAAAAGTAGCTACTTGCGCTTTCCTGCTGTGCGCTGCAGCCTCTTTTCATGCAAAAGCGGATATCTGGAGCTACGTCGATGAACGCGGTGTAGCGCACTTTGCGTCCAGCCAATTGGACCCGCGCTACGAGGTTTTCTTTCGCGGCAGCATGAACCCTGACCCGCTTGCGGACGACAACCGTGCAGTGCCGGTGATATTGGACGGCGCGGCTTCCAGCAAGGTCATGGCCTGGCTGGATTCCTCTGCCAACTTCCGTTCCGTAGAGCATTTGGTGCGCAACGCTGCCACCACCCACAAAGTGGATTTCGCGCTGTTGAAAGCGTTGATCGCGACCGAGTCTGGTTTTGATGCGTCAGCAGTATCACCCAAAGGCGCGGTCGGCTTGATGCAGGTGATTCCCGACACGGCGAACCGCTATGGGCTAATGGGCAACCGCAAGGTGTCGGTACAGACCAAGCTGAAAGACCCCCACACTAATTTGCAAACTGGCACCCGTTACCTGCGTGATTTGTTGAATACGTTCCCCGGCCAACTGGAGCTGGCGCTGGCCGCTTACAACGCGGGTGAGGGCGCGGTACAAAAAGCGGGCAACAAGATTCCGAATTTTCCCGAAACACAAAACTACGTGAAGACCGTGATGCAGCTGTACTACAGCCTGAACCCGATGGCTGCACCGCGCGTGGTTCGCTCGCCGCTGAACACAGCCAGCATCGGCAATGGCGTAGTCACCACTATCAGCCCGCCTGTCGGCCCCCAAATGGGTA
Source organism: Rhodoferax sp. (assembly GCA_043782015.1). Lineage (GTDB taxonomy): Bacteria > Pseudomonadota > Gammaproteobacteria > Burkholderiales > Burkholderiaceae_C > Allorhodoferax. Next base: position 3,861 of record JAYWAV010000091.1, read on the forward strand.
CTGCGCGGCGCGGCAATATGGTGCCGTCAGTGACCCATATTCCGATCGCGCCCGCACCCGAAACGTCGCCTGCTGTACGCGCGCCCTGACCCACACTTGATTTCAAACGAACTGCCATGGACCAACCCACACTTGACCTCACCCGCCCCGAAGACGGTGGCGATGACCAACTGAACCTAGCCACCTACGCCCAGCGCGCTTACCTCGAGTACGCGCTCTCGGTCGTCAAGGGACGCGCGCTGCCCGATGTCTGTGATGGCCTCAAGCCCGTGCAGCGGCGCATTCTGTATTCGATGTCGCGCATGGGGTTGGGCTTTGGCGGCGCCAATGGCAACACCGGCGCCAAGCCGGTCAAAAGCGCGCGCGTGGTGGGCGATGTGCTGGGCCGTTTCCATCCGCACGGAGACCAGTCGGCCTACGACGCACTGGTGCGTATGGCGCAAGATTTTTCACAGCGCTACCCGCTGGTCGACGGCCAGGGCAACTTCGGTTCACGCGACGGCGATGGCGCTGCGGCGATGCGTTACACCGAAGCGCGACTGGCCAAGATCACCAGCCTGTTGCTGGACGAAATCGACCAGGGAACGGTGGACTTTCAACCCAACTACGACGGCTCGACCGAAGAGCCTTGCCAGTTGCCAGCCCGCTTGCCGTTCTCGCTCTTGAACGGCGCCAGTGGCATTGCGGTCGGCCTGGCGACAGAGATCCCGAGCCACAACCTGCGCGAGATTGCCGACGCCTGCGTTGCGCTGATCAAGACACCAGCGATGGCCGATGCCGAGTTGTACACGCTGGTCCCTGGCCCAGACTATCCCGGTGGCGGCCAGATCATTAGCCCGGCGCAAGACATTGCCGATGCCTACCGCACCGGCCGCGGTTCGCTCAAGGTGCGTGCGCGCTGGAAGATTGAAGACCTGGCGCGTGGCCAGTGGCAACTGGTGGTGACCGAGCTGCCGCCCGGTGTCAGCAGCCAGCGCGTACTCGAGGAAATTGAAGAGCTGACAAACCCCAAGGTCAAGGCCGGAAAAAAAGCGCTGTCGCAAGACCAGACGCAACTCAAAGCCAGCATCTTGAGCGTGCTGGACGTGGTGCGCGATGAATCGAACAAGGACGCAATGGTGCGCCTGGTGTTTGAGCCCAAGACCAGCCGCATCGAACAGCAGGAGCTGATCACTGCGCTATTGGCGCACACCAGTCTGGAAACATCCTCGCCGATCAACCTGACGATGGTGGGGTTGGATGGGCGCCCCACGCAGAAGTCGCTGCGCCAGATGCTCACCGAGTGGATCAGCTTTCGCCAGACCACCATCGAGAAGCGCAGCCGCCACCGTCTGGGCAAGGTGCTGGACCGTATCCACATCCTCGAAGGTCGCCAGCTGGTGCTGCTGAACATTGACGCGGTGATTGCCATCATCCGCCAGTCGGATGAGCCCAAGGCCGCGTTGATGGAGCGCTTCAAACTCTCTGACCGGCAGGCCGAAGACATCCTTGAAATTCGACTGCGCCAACTCGCGCGGCTGGAGGCAATCAAGATAGAGCAGGAACTCTCTGAGTTGCGTACCGAGCAGGGCAAGCTGGAAGAGATTCTGGGCAGCCCCGCTGCATTGCGCCGCCTGATGATCAAGGAGATCGAGGCCGATGCCAAAGTGTTTTCCGATGCACGTCGAACGCTGATCCAGACCGAGAAAAAGGCTGTGGCCGAAGTCAAGGTGGTGGACGAACCAGTGACCGTAGTGGTGTCCGAAAAAGGCTGGGTGCGCGCACGCACCGGCCATGGCCACGAAGCATCCACCTTTGCGTTCAAGGCGGGTGATGGCCTGTACGGCACGTTTGAATGCCGCAGTGTCGACACACTGCTGGTGTTCGGCTCCAACGGGCGCGTCTACTCGGTCGCGGTGTCGCTGCTGCCGGGCGGTCGTGGCGACGGCCAGCCGGTCACCACGCTGATCGAACTGGAAAGTGGCACGCAAATACTGCATTACTTTGCCGGTCCGTCCAACGCCACGCTGCTTCTGTCCAGCACCGGTGGTTACGGTTTCATGGCCTCGGTGGAGAACATGATTTCGCGCCAGAAGGCTGGCAAGGCCTTTGTTGGGGTGGGCGAGGGCGAGACCCAATGCCGTCCGTCGCTGGTGTCGGGTGCGCAGGGCAGGGTTGCTGTGGCCGGAACACCGGCTGCTGTGGTGGCGCCTGCCAGCCATGTGGCTTGTGCATCCACCGGCGGCCGCATCCTCACATTTGAGATCAGTGAACTCAAGACCATGGAAAAGGGTGGTCGCGGGCTCATGCTGATCGACCTGGAAGCCAAGGACACCTTGGCCGGTGCTGCGGCCTACACACGCAGCATCCGCATCGATGGTATTGGCCGCGGTGGCAAAGAGCGTGACGAGACGCTTGAGATTCGCAGTTTGAACAATGTCCGCGCAGCGCGTGGGCGCAAGGGCAAGGCCGCGGATCTGGGCTTCAAGCCCACTTCCATTAGCCGTGTAGAGTAAGTAAATTCAGGGGGGTGTCCGATAAATCCTATAAAACCTTCGTCGTTGGTCCAAAACTATGTTTCCCTTTGTCAAAAAGAAACCCCCTGCAGCGGCAGCAGATCCGAATGCAGAAGATGCGCAGACCCAGCGCATGACGCTGGAGGAGCGCATGGCCTTCCGGCGTGAAATGCTGTACCAGAATATTCGAGATACTTTTCTGGACATGGAAGTCATTGGCAGCATGTACA
>JAYWAV010000092.1:0-6580 GCA_043782015.1 Rhodoferax sp.
CGTCCGCTATGCTGTCAAAGACCCTTCCAGCTTTATTGACATATTGATTGTTGGCCGCAATCTCCCGGGCCAGGCACAGAAGCTCCCGCTCGTCGGCCAATCCCAGCCACGTCAGATCGCGCGGCTTGTCAGGACGCGCCAATCGGGCGGTTGGGGGTTGCGTTGGTTGCGGCTGGATATCCATAGTGGTGCTCCGGTTGAAGGTAGCTCCATTTGAATATTCGCTGGCCTGGATGTCTGTGCGTTTGCCCACACCCGACACAAAAAAGGCCTTGGAAGGAGTGTCAAATAGCGATGCGATCCATGTCGTGGATTTCCCGCCCCGACGTAGGCGACCCAAACAACACGATGGTTCGCAGGCCACCATCGTAGTTGGCCTGCACAAACTCGCGGCCTGGCATGTGCCCGTGGGGGGATGGAAACAGCGCAAACACTTGGTCACCGCGTTGAAGTGCGTCCACCACATTCGCCACGGGTGCAAGCACTTCGGGCCCGGCCCACGCGTTCTTTTTTGTATCGACCTGGCCCCACAGTACGTTAGTAACGCGTCCGTCGCCATCCAAAGCCACCTGCGCCACAGCAAACGTCCTGGTCGCTCGCGCATGGGAGTTCGCCACTCGGGCGCGTGGAGGCGCGGGTTCCTCATCGAGGGTCGCCAGCATTTTGATGTCCAAAGCCCCCGCGGAGTCAGCGCCAGCGCGCTTGACGAGATCAATCGTCTCCCGGCCCCCCCATAGCTCGAGGACTTCGAATCCTATTTCCGGCAGATGTGCGTTCGGTTGCGGATGGACAGCAGCCACATGGGCACCACTGTGAATGGCATCCACAACGTCGGCAACGGACACGATGAAGGGGACGCCAACGTCTCGGTTGGTTTTGGGGTTCACCTCGTTCCACAGAACGTGGGTTACCCAGCCTGTTGCATCCAAACGGACTTTGGAAATCGAGAAGAACCGTTTTGTTTCGTCGTCGAGGGGACGGGCCCTTGCGCCTTGGTATGTCATGGCGCCATAGTGGTGCAGCAGTTGGGTGTGGTCTGTGCGCTGCCCCACTCAGCGCATCTATTGGGGCCCTATGGCCCATGCACCGAACTTCTCTTGGGGTTCGGGCAACTGAGTTCTATTGCCTGCGCTGGCAATAATTCACTGTGTCTGTGGTTTGTCGAACAGACTCTATAGGTACTTGGCGCGCAGAGTTGGGCGCTTGATCACCACCTCGGCTTACGCTATGAAAACCGACCGGCTATTGCATTTGCCGAGACTCCCATGAAGTACGTGGACTATTACGCAGCACTTGGCGTGCCGCGCGACGCCGATTTGGCCGCCATCAAAAAGGCGTATCGCACTTTGGCGCGCCAACACCACCCAGACGTTTCCAAAGCGCTTGGTGCCGAAGAAAAATTCAAGAACGCGGCGTTGGCCTATGCCACGCTGAAGGACGCGGACAAGCGCGCGGCCTATGACCAATTGAAGCCCCAGCCCGACGGCACGGACATCGAACCACCACAACCCGGTTTCAGTGGCTTTGATTTCGGCCCGGATGTACAGGGCTTTGACGGCATGGATTTGTCGGACCTGCTGGACGCGATGCGGCGGGGCCAATCTGGATATGCTCAGCGTACCCCACCGGGACCAAGCCGCGGTCGAGACCAGGAAGATGCCGTTCAACTCACATTGGAAGAGGCAGCGAAGGGATGTGCCATGCGCGTTTCCATAGCGACCCCCAGTGGCACGCGCGAGATGGAGGTGCGCATTCCTGCCGGGGTGCAGGCCAACCAGCGGATTCGCCTGCGTGGCCAGGGCGATCCCGGCACCGGTGGCGGCACACCGGGAGACCTCTACTTGCATGTCAGTCTGACGCCCCATGCACGTTGGCGCGTGGATGGGCAGGACCTCTACTTTGATCTGGTGCTGACTCCGTGGGAAGCTGCACTGGGCACCACAGTCAATGTTCCGACGCTGACGTCCGAAGTGCTTCTCACAGTGCCGGCAGGCACCAGTAGCGGCAAACGGCTGCGTTTGCGTGGGCATGGCATGCCGCATGGCAGCGGCACGCACACGGTGTATGGCCACATGGTTGCGGTGGTACAGATTGCAGTACCCGCCACGCCGAGCGACGCCGAGCGGGGTCTGTGGGAACAGTTGGCACACATCAGTACTTTCAGCCCACGCAAACACCCCGAGGGACACAAGCCATGACCGCATACCCTGTCACGACACCACAGTCAGAGCCGATCGACTCCATTGGCATATACGAGCTGGCGCAAGCTTGCTCGATGAGCCGGCTGGAGTTGGAGGAATTGATTGAATACGGCGCTCTGCAGCCACTGACCTCTTCGCTGGAGCCGGCATTTGCGACAGGCTGGATACAACCGCTACGTACGGCAGGCAAGCTTCGCCAAGACTACGACATGGATCTGTTCGTGGTCGTCATCGTTCTGGACTATCTGCGCCGCATCGACGCGCTGGAGTCGCAGATACAGAGTCTGCAGGCACGCGCAGGCGTCTAGCGCAGCAGAACTGCCGCAACCCAAAAAATGCATATTACTTGCGCTGGCGCAAACACACTACGCAGCATTGGTGATATTTTGAACGTCTCATAATATTGAGGAGTTGCCATGCGCACTGCCCTTACCCCGGACCTTAAAACCGGTACCGTTCCCACAACCGTGGCCCAATCAGCAACCGCGAAACTGGGTTTTGCACTATTGGTGGCGCTGGTGGTCGGTTCGATCTTGGGCAGTGGGATCTTCGGGTTGCCGCAAAACATGGCCAATGGAGCGGGCGCTGGCGCGGTGCTGATCGGCTGGGGTATCAGCGGCGTTGGCATGCTGATGCTGGCGCTGGTATACCAGATGCTGGCGGTGCGCCGTCCCAAGCTGGACAACGGTGTGTATGCCTATGCCCAAGCGCTGGCAGGCGACTATGTCGGCTTCAATTCGGCCTGGGGCTATTGGGTGAGCGCCTGGATTGGCAACGTCGGTTACCTGGTGGCCGCTTTCAGTGCACTAGGATACTTCTTCCCGGCATTCGGTGAAGGCAATTCCGCTGCCGCCATCGCGGGCGCGTCGGTCGTGCTTTGGGTTGTGCATGCGCTAGTGCTGCGCGGCATCCACGGTGCCACCGTGCTCAATGGTGTGATCACCGTCGCCAAAGTCATTCCGCTGCTGTTCTTCATTGTGCTGGCCGCCTACGCATTTCGTATGGATACCTTTGTACTCGACTTCTGGGGTTCTGCCACGCTAGGCCCGGTACTGGACCAGGTCAAGAGCACCATGCTGGTTACGGTGTGGGTCTTTATCGGCATTGAGGGCGCAAGCGTCTACTCGTCACGTGCGCAGAACCGCCAGGACGTTGGCAGGGCTACTGTAGCCGGCTTTGCCATCTGCCTGTTGCTGCTGATGGCCGTCTCGCTGTTGTCGATGGGCATCCTGTCACAGCCCCAATTGGCTGCGCTAAAGAATCCGTCCATGGCGCCGGTACTGGAAACCGTGGTGGGTCGTTGGGGCGCTCTGCTGGTCTATATCGGCCTGATCATCTCGGTAGGCGGCGGCTTTCTGGCCTGGACGCTGCTGGCAGCCGAATCGCTTTTCACACCGGCCCAGGGCGGTGCGATGCCTACCTGGTTGACGCGCCAAAACCCGCGCGGCGTGCCTGCCAACGCACTGTGGCTCACCAATGGCATGGTGCAAGTGTTTCTGTTGCTCACGCTGGTGTCCAACGCGTCGTATCTGGCCTTGATCTCGCTCTCTACTGCCATGATTCTTGTGCCCTACCTGTTCAGCGCGGTTTATGGCTTGTCCGTCGCGTGGCGCCGGGATGGTGCTGCCCCCGTCAGCGCGGGCAAGTCGGGGCGCATGGACGTGCCGGTGGCGGCATTGGCCACGGTGTATTGCCTGTGGCTGCTGTACGCCGCGGGACCCAAGTACCTGCTGCTGAGCGCGCTGCTGTACGCGCCCGGTGCTGCGCTGTTTTTCTGGGCCCGGCGCGAGCAGGGCCGGGACGCGTTTACCGATATCGAAAAGGCCATCCTTGGTGCACTGTTGCTTTTGGCTGTAGTCGCCATCGCCATGCTGGCCAATGGCAACCTTGGCCTTTAGGAACACCATGTCCCACGGACTTTTCTCGGAAGTTGGCCGCCTGCGCAAAGTGCTGGTCTGCCGCCCCGGCCTGGCGCAAAAGCGCCTGACCCCCGCCAACTGTCGGGATCTGCTATTCGACGATGTGATCTGGGTCGCCCAGGCGCAACGGGAGCACCATGCCTTCACGTCGGCCATGACCGAGCGCGGAGTCGAAGTGCTTGAAGTGCATGACTTGTTGGCGGACACGCTATCCGATCCGCTGGCGCGCGACTGGTTGCTGGACCACAAGCTCGGCCCCGACTACCTGGACCCGGAAAGCGCCGCTATCGTGCGTCCGTGGCTGGAGCAGCAGTCGGGTGCGCAACTGGCACAAACGCTGATCGGTGGCGTCTCCAAAGCGGACCTGGGTTTGCGAACACTCAACCGGCAAGAGGCGAGTCCGCTGGCAAATGGGCTGCAAATCAACTTTTGCGCTGATGCCGACATGCTGCTGCCGCCCTTGCCCAACACCCTGTTTACCCGCGACAGCTCGTGCTGTATTGGCCATGGTGTGGTGCTCTGCCCCATGTTCTGGCCGGCGCGGCGGCAGGAAACCTTACTGATGGCGGCGATCTACCGCTTTCACCCGACGTTTGCAAACAGCGCCGTCTGGTGGGGTGATCCCACGCGAGACCACGGACTGGCCAGCCTCGAAGGTGGCGACGTGATGCCCATCGGCAATGGCGCCGTGCTCGTCGGCATGGGCGAGCGCACCTCGCCGCAGGCAGTCAGCCAGCTTGCGCGCCGGCTGTTTGAGAACGGCGGCGCAACCCAGGTGCTGGCCGCACAGATTCCCAAATCGCGCGGGGCCATGCATCTGGACACCGTACTCACTTTTTGCGACCGCGATCTGGTGACCTACTTCCCCGATATGGTGGACGCGATCCGGGTGCATACCCTGCGCCCTGGCACCGGCGCGGGCACACTGGATGTGCGAAGCGAGTCGAAACCGCTGCTGGAAGTTCTGGCCGCCGCGCTGGGACTCAAGTCGTTACGCTCCGTTGCCACTGGAGGCGACGCCTATGAACTCGAACGCGAGCAGTGGGACGACGGCAACAACCTGCTGGCATTGGCACCTGGTGTGGTGATGGCCTACGACCGCAATGTCTTTACCAACACGCTCTTGCGCAAGGCTGGCGTCGAAGTGATCAGCATACCCAGCAGCGAGCTCGGACGCGGGCGCGGTGGCAGCCACTGCATGTCGTGTCCTGTTGAGCGGGAGCCAATATGAGCCTGAATCTGCGTAATCGCAGCCTGCTGGACCTCAAGGACTTCAGCCCACAAGACATCCGCTACCTGATCGATCTGGCGATCGAGCTCAAGAGCGCCAAGTCGTGCGGCACCGAGCAGCCCATGCTGAAGGGCAAGAACATCGCATTGATCTTCGAGAAGGCGTCCACCCGCACCCGATGTGCCTTTGAAGTCGCGGTGCATGACCAGGGCGGCCATGTCACCTATATCGATCCTGTGAGCTCCCAACTGGGTCACAAGGAATCGCCCAAAGACACAGCGCGGGTGCTGGGCCGCATGTTCGATGGCATTGAATACCGCGGTTTTCACCAAAGCGTTGTGGAGGAACTGGCGCGTTATGCCCAGGTACCGGTCTGGAATGGCCTCACCGATGAGGCGCACCCGACCCAGGTGTTGGCCGATCTGATGACGATGGAAGAGTACGGCGAGCGGCCACTGCATACCCTCAGCTTTTGCTATCTGGGCGATGCACGGTTCAACATGGGCTGCTCGCTGCTGATTGGTGGCGTGCAGATGGGCATGGATGTGCGCATCGCATCGCCCCTCGCGCTGCAACCGCCCGCTGCGCTGGTTACCGAAATGCAGGTGCTGGCCAAGACCACCGGCGCGCGCATCACCTTGCAGACCGACCCACTGCTGGCGGTGGCTGGCGCAGATTTTGTCTATACCGACGTCTGGGTCTCGATGGGCGAGCCACCCGACGTCTGGGCCGAGCGCATCGCGCAATTGACGCCCTACTCCGTCACCAGCGCGCTGATGCAAGCCACCGGCAAGCCGCGCAGCTACTTCATGCACTGTCTACCAGCCTTCCACAACCTGGAGACCGAAGTGGCGCAACAGATTCACGCCCAGTTTGGTATTGACCACATGGAAGTCAGCGAAGCAGTGTTTGAGTCGCCAGCGTCCATCGTGTTCAGTCAGGCCGAAAACCGGCTGCACACCATCAAGGCAGTGCTGGTCGCGACGCTCGCAAAATGATACGCAGACATTCTCCGCGTTTGCTTCCACAGACTCCATGCGAATAGTCGTCGCCCTCGGCGGTAACGCACTGCTGCGCCGCGATCAGGCGTTGAGTGCTGCAAACCAGCTGGCCAACATCCGCAGCGCGGCCATTCCACTGGCCCGGCTGGCGCGCCAACACGATCTGGTGCTGACACACGGCAATGGCCCGCAAGTGGGTCTGCTGGCCCTGCAGGGTGAGGCCTACGC
>JAYWAV010000093.1:0-6551 GCA_043782015.1 Rhodoferax sp.
AAATCATCGACTTACAACGCATTCTTCATGCTGCTGGCGCCGCCTCCCGGCGCGCGTCAAGGTCGGTCCTGCTCTGACACGTACCCCGTGAACATGTACGTGATGGGCTGCGCCAAAGACATCGTCGAGCGGGTGGGCGTGCCGCGCCTGCTGTTCTCGGACTTCCCGCTGGGCAATGCGGCCGGGCGGCCGCACGATGGGCCGTCACAGGCGCTGACACTGGAACTGGCCTTGCAATTGCTGGAAGGGGCCGGCGCGCCGCGCTGCACGGTGGTCTCGCCGTTGCGCTGGGCGGATGGTGCGGACTGGAAGCGCGACCATTGCAATGTTGATGATCTGTCGGCGGACGAGGTTCAACCTAGATTCCTCAGTTAACCGCTTGGCAAGGCAGGTGGCATCGGCATGAATTTGGGTTGTGCGGCCAGTATTCGCGCCACGATGAACCGCACCATCACGAACCATCTCTGCGGGTTCACCAACTGCGGCGCGGTTGCCGAAATATGCCGAATGCCACTGCGGACATTGGCCACGAGTTGCTTGATCTGCTCCACCGACTCATGCATGACCGTTAGCAAGATCTTCCTCTGACCAGCGTGACTGGTCAGCCTGCCAACCGCGCTCAGCAGCTTGGGACGACTCGTGATGGCCTCCATTCGATTCCTCGGATTTGCAAGCCGCACGTACCAGCTCCACCAGTTGTAGATCAGCGCCACCGCACGCGCGCTCAGCGCACAACGTTCGATGTCGTGCGTGCTGTAGCCGCCCCAGCCCCACTGATTCTTGATTTCATCGAAGCCGTTCTCGCAGTCAGCACGGTCGCGATAGAGCTGCCCCATGTTCTCCAGCTTGTAAGGCGTGTCGCACACAAGGACCGCGTATTCCCAATTCTTCGTCGCCTCGTTCTGATCGATCAGCGCCAATTCGGCTTGCCTCTGGACATTGCTCTTTCGGCCCCGCTTTTTGACTTCGCTTGGCCTTGTGCGTCGATGTCCATCTTGCGCGGCCTGCGTATCACGATGACGCGCCTGGGCTTGCTCCAACCCATCAAGCGCAGCGTGTCTTCACGCCCCGTCCAGCCCTGACCTACATCACGCCACTCATCAAGATTCCATTGCCGATTCAACAGCTTCATGACCCCGGGGCTTTGGCGCAGCTTGAACAAATAGGGCTGCCGCAACGCCTCCAGCGCAGCCATCTCCCCCTCGCTGCCGAACGCCACATCGCCTCGAACCAACTCGGGCCGGGAGCCCACCGCCAGGCCCTCAAGCAAGGCCACCAGCCCGGCCCGGCTGTGCGACGGCGCGTGCCTCTTGCCCGACTCAAGTTGAGCGTCCAGCACCAGCCGCAGGTTGCCAATCCAATAGGTGTGAATGGCGTGACTCGGACGACCCGGTTTGTGCGGGTTGTAGCCCAGCTCGGCACCAGCCTGGTGGCCATACAACGGTTTGATCGTCGTGTCGCAATCGAGCACCCATGCGGTCTTCAGCGCCTCGGCAACACTGTGCATGAGTTGGCCCTGCATCCACTGCGTGGCGCGCTCGACTTGCGCTTGTTGAGCTGCACCCTTCTCAGCCGTGTGCCGCTTGTCTGGCGCCGGCGCAATGGCGCTCAGCGCGCGACGCAGGCTGTCATCTCCAATGATCTTCTTCATGCCCAGGATGCGCGGGGCCACGCCGTCCCCGCGCAGCACACCGACGTGCGCGTAACGGCTATGACCATCCAGGATCGACAGCATCCACGTGCCCAGGACATCAACCAATCCCGGCGCGTTGGGACTGACGTAGCTCAGCGGGCAGCTCTGCACCCAGTCCTCGAACAATCCCGTGGCATTCAAGTACTCGGCAAAGAAGGGCAGTTGCCCCATCGCCGTCGCGCCGCCTCGGTCGTCCCAGCGAATGTGGAACACACCGCCCGGCGTGCTCACCCGCATGTCCTGTTCGTCCCCGCATTCAACCGCCGCAACCAGGGCCTGCTCAGCGGCCTCAGCGAGCGGTTTCAGCGCAAATTTCTGCTCACCCATCGGGTGCCTCCACGAATCGGCCCTAAACCCGCGCCAAGTCTATGTTTCACCACTTACCGATGGGGCAACTGAGGAAAGTAGGTTCAACGGCGCCGAGCCGAGTTCGACCGGGGCAAGGATCAGGCGCGGCGCTTGCGGGAAGGGGTGGCAGCCGGCGGCGAGCGCGACGGTCCCGGTTGAGATCGGGGGTCTTGCGGCGCATTGGCTTTCGCGGGCAGCCCGGCGTCAGACGCACGGAGGCGTTTGAAGGAGGGCTGGGCTGGCGGCTGACGGCCATGAGCGGCCGTTTGCTCCGACAACCTGAGCGGCGGGTCAAGACTGGGTGCTGTCCCTCACGTTCGGCAGTTGAACGACAGCGACTGCAGGGACCGTTCGTCTTCCGTCCAGACGTCCGGCCGCAGTATCCCGGAACCTGTTGGGCCTTGGCGATCAATCCGATGCCACGGCCTGCCACTAAGCGGGTTACCGGCGACCGACAGCTTTGACGGGCCGCGAACACGGACTACCGACAAAAAGAGTCCGTAACAATTTACTGGTGGAACAACCGGTCCCCGTTGGAACTGTCGTTCGAGAAACATCCACGCGAAATACAAGTTCGACGACAGCGGTAATTTTCGGGTGGTTACTCTTGATTGAGACAAAATTGCGGGTGAACGCTTGCATCCAAATAATCATCAGAAGGAGTTGCCTGGCCTCGCCATCGAGAGTCACCCCTGCGCGATCCGATTTGTGAGCGCTTCGCCGCCGTGTTTCTCTATAAACTGGTTGATTGCCCGCAATGCCCACTCCAGCTGCCCTAGCTCAGAGGCCTGGATTCCCCGCAAAATCTCAGCGCACTTAATGTTGTTCACTGACTGGACCGCAGCAAACCAATCTCTCAGAAAGTCATGAACATCGGCAAATGGCCGGCCTGAGCGAACCCAGGCGCGAAAAATGTAAATGTGCTCATTGATTGGCTCCTTCGATGTCAGCTCGTCGATGGCGAGCCTTTCAACTCTTTGCCCAGGCTGTCCGATCTCTTTCATGCCAAGCATCTCTGCAAGCGTGAACGGTGCTTGCGAGAATGTATGGAGGCCACTGACCCAGTGTGTGAATTCATATTGCAGCAGCACAACACCATTCCTACCCATCCTCTCAATCCAACGCCTCAGCAAAAAATCTAAGTCGACACTTGGGAATTCTGCAGCACTAAGAATTACTCTTCTTACTGCCTCAAGAAAGCTGGCCGGGAGATCTGTCGAATGAAGCCGATGAGCTAGAAATTGGATGTTGCTGCCCATTGCTGCGGCCCAAGGTGCGGCGGCAAAGTAGAATTCTGTCGAAATTTTTAAAAACTTCGCCCGCTGCCCAATGGCATTGCGCACGACATCGGCACTACCGCCTACATTCCGCCAGTTCCCGACGAGGAAATCGGCTCTATCAGTGGCCGCGTTCTGCATGTCATCACACCAGCATTGGACAAAGGGCTCGGCGTCGTCCCGATTCATCCCTGCGGACTTCAACCAAGCGCTCAAGACGGACTCTTGCTCTATGAATGTGCCGCCGGGCGGGCGCTTCAACCACTCGACTAATTGCGCTCTGATCACCTTTTGGTCACCTTTTGCCTTTAACCAGCTTAGGAAGACATATAGTGCGTTGTCCTCGAGATGTTGTTGTCCATAGCCCAACCATTGGACAACGAATGGTTCGACTGCATCACATTCACCGATCTTCTCAAGCCATGTTGTCAACACCATTCTGCCGCCATCGAGCGTGGCTGCAAAGGACATTTGATCGACCGGCCTCTTGGTGGCCAGCCACGTTAGCATTCCATTTCGAATGGGTGTTGGGCTGCCGCCAGCTCGCAGCCAGTTGCCATATAAATAACAGGCGCGCCGATGGGTGACATTCGCCGGCTTGGCAACCCACGCATCCATATACCCGCTTAGCTTATCTGGTGGATACCCCTGAACCAGCAAGGCCCCGAGCACGTACGCAGTGCCATTCTGACCTTGATGCAGCTCCAGCCACGAGATGGTCTTCTTTTCAAAAGTTTCGACATCTCGCGTCGCACCAATCCAGGCCCTATACAGCAGGCCTGCGGGACTGCTCTTGTACCGCGCTTCTGCTGCTAACCAGCGATCAACCACGTTGCCAATCGATAAATTCTCTGAAAACCAATCTTCACTGCCAATCAGAATGTTCTGGCCTTGCAAGTAGTCGAGCCAAGCAGCGATCGGGAAGACGGCTTCGGGCGTTGTGTTGTAACGTACGAGCCATTGGTTCAACAGGGCCGATATGGCACTCCAAGGACGTCCGGAGTTCAACCATCCTGCGTAAACGTATGAACATTGTCTGAATGTTGGATGATTGCGGAGGAATGCAATTGCGGCGTCGCTTGCTCTAGTACTGCTATCGGTTCGAAGCCAGTAGGATGTGACAAACGCGATTTCGGCCGGCGGCGAGACTTCTACTCCTCGTTCAAGCCACAGAATCTCAGTGTCTGAGATCGGTCGATGCTGGTACGCGGCATCTCGCACGATCAGGCCAAGAATCCTACGGATCTCGAGGTTGGCGTTCAAATGACCGATCACGACTCCCATGGACTCCATCATGGCAAGCATGTGTTCTTTGGGCACCAACGAGCCGCGCGCGATGTCGTACAGGAACGGCAACCACTCGGTGGCCCTGGCTTTGAACAAGGATGGCCAGTCAACGCTCGCGACGCAAGGGTCATCAGCAACGCGATTCAAGGTACGAATGCATTGCAGACGGGATTCGCTCGAACAGGCGAACTTCAAAATCTCTTGTGCGTGGTAGTTCGCCGTTGTGCCGCCTGACAGTGCATCAATGATGGCCCCGTCTGCGATAAGGTCATGTGCAATCTGCCAACTTTCATTGCCCGCCCCCAACGCATAGATCAGCCAGCCGTCAGAAAGCATCGAATCTCGATAGGCCCTGACTGCCGGGTCGCGTTCGCATGCCTGGGTCATAATGGGGTCTGAACAAGGCAACAAGGAGCACAGTTTGGCGAGTGCTGGCCTGTTCGCAACTGGCCCTGCAACATGCCTGCGGATCCAGGCATGGAAGTCATCCACACGCCTGAGTTCGTCCAGACTATCTTGTTGCCTTCTGTCACGGAGCAGCCGGATGAACGCCGCGAACACGGGTATGTACATGCATTTGACCGCCAAGTCTTCAAGCTCCGCTCCGAGCATCTGCTTGATGATGTGATCTTGGTCGAACTTGTTCGAACTGATGTAAACCCTCGTAACCGAGGTGTCATCCATGGTCGTTCCGTCGATAGCAGCCGTTGTCCGGCTGGCCATGAGAAGCGCGATTCGGCACCGTTGGTTTGCGTTGAGGGTCCTGAGGCGATCATAGATTGGGGCCAGCGAGCCGCAATGCTCGGCATAGTCCAGCAATAGAAGAGTCGGCGAACCTGCGGCGAGCTTGGCTACACAGTCAAGTAGGTCCTCCCGCGCCGCTGGCGACAGCATGAACACATTCCAACCAAAGTCCTCAGCGCTGCGGGCTACTTCGACCATGAGCCTTGATTTGCCGTGCCCACCTGCGCCGTGTATCAGTACCACGCCCGCAGAGGAATTCCCCTGCAGGGAACTTAGAATAGACTCCGGTCTCTTGGACGAATCCAGGTACGACTGGTATGGCAATACGTCACCGAAGACGTATGCATGAAAGTTTCGTTTCTGCGGATCATCCTCATTCCCGCGCCTACGCCGCTTCCAGTCCGAAAATTTTTCAACATTGGGCGGAAGATCAAGCTTGAACCACTTGATCCGGACGTTCGGAGACTCTTCTATTTTGACTGAGATGGTTTGTTCGTCCCAGATTTCTACGCCTACCTTGGTCAGATGATCAAGTTTAGCTGCCTTTGCCAGCTTCACAAGCTGGTCACGCAGGTACGTCTTTAGAGCTGCCCGTGTCTTAGCGTTCGGCAGTTTGATCGATGTGGCATAGATGTATGAACTGACGGACGCAGAATCAGCCCATACCTCAAATTGAGACTGCTTCTTTGACGGTCCCTCTGCCGTGAGCTGACTATGAATCTTCTTGAACTCACTGGCAATTTGTCTTTTGACGTGATTCTCAACGTCGTTGATAGCTGTGTCGGGGTTCACAAACTTGCATTGCCATGCAAGACCAAGGTCGGGAATCTGCACATCAATTCCGCCATCTCTGGAGTCGTACGAGTAGGCTGGCTTGCCGTGCATGGCCGATGCCAAATCACGCACAAGGCGCGCGAATTCCTTGCCGCAGTTCGGTTGGCGAGCTACTTCCTGTACCCATTCCGGCTTGTTCATTCTCAATTGCCCCATTTTGGCCGCACCGATCATTCGGCAGGAGTCTGAGCTAAAGGTTACTGGATCGCATTGCGTGGTACATGTTCACAGGGTACGAGCAGAGATCCCATGCGCATCCGTGGCAGTCGGCCATGGCGCAGGTACAAGTCAGCATTGGGCCGGCCCGTGCAGGCCGGGGTCTGATCTCAACCCGTGGGTATGGCGCGCGGTGGCGGCAGCAGACTGGG
>JAYWAV010000094.1:0-6510 GCA_043782015.1 Rhodoferax sp.
ACCCGCAAGCGCCGCCGGACGTTGACCGTGGGTAACCCCAGGCTGGCCAGCAGTCCCAGTGCGGCCGGTGTCAGTATGCTGCCTGCGGTGAGTGCCACCGAACCGCGGCGCAAATCCTCACCGGCCAGACGGCGGTTGTCTCCGGCTTGCAGTAGGCCCGCAGGTACCACCACACGATCACCATCCACTTGTGCCAACTCTTGCGGGATCACGGTGTCCAGACCGGCGGGCATGACGGCGCCGGTCATGATGCGTACGCATTGCCCGGCAGCCATAGAGCCAGACCACACGGCGCCCGCGTGCACGGTTGCTGCGACTGCCAGCGTGAGTGGCGCATCGCCCAATGCCTTGCCGGCGAACGCGTAGCCGTCCATGGCCGAGTTGTCGTGCGGCGGCACATCGATGGGGGAGATGACATCCTGCGCGAGCACGCGACCCAGCGCCTCCATCAAGGGCATGTCCATACTTTGCGACACCGGCTGCACCAGCTGTTGCAAAAACTGGCTTGCGGTGTCGGCGGGCAGGGCCTGTGGGTCGTAGCCCTGCAGGCTGGCGGCAATGTCATCCAGAGTTTGCATCTAACCGCCGATATAGCTCATTTCCACGCGGCGCTTTTGTGCGAGCGTGCTGGCGGGCAACTGGCTGCGCAGCTCGGAGTAGCGGTCGCCCCTGCCTTGCCAAATATGCGCGATGGCAGTTGCAAGCTCAGCGTCGCTACCCCCGTCGCGGACCAGGGTGCGCAGGTCGTACCCCCGCTCGGCAAACAGGCACAGGTACAGCTGCCCTTCGGTAGACAGGCGAGCCCGGTTGCAATCGCCACAAAACGCCTGGGTGACGCTGCTGATCACACCGATTTCCCCGGCTGCAGTGTCGTGGGTTCCATCGGGAAGTGCATAGCCCCAGCGCTGCGCGGTCTCGCCCGGCTGGCTGGCTTCCAATGCCACGAGTGGCAGCTCCGCCTGCAGCATCTCAATCACTTGGGCCGAGGGCAACACCTCGTCCATGCGCCAGCCGTTGGTCACGCCGACATCCATGTATTCGATGAACCGCAGCACCATGCCGCTGCCGCGGAAATGGCGCGCCATCGGCAAAATTTCGTGGTCATTCGTGCCGCGCTTGACCACCATGTTGATCTTGATGGGCCCCAGCCCAGCCGCACGTGCGGCATCCAGCCCTTCCAGCACCTGGGCCACTGGAAAGTCCACGTCGTTCATCTGGCGAAAGATGGTGTCATTCAGTCCGTCCAGGCTGACAGTGACGCGCTGCAGGCCGGCGTCCTTGAGGGCGCGTACCTTGCGCGCCAGCAGCGAGCCGTTGGTGGTCAGCGTCAGGTCCAGTGGCTTGCCGTCTACGGTTTGCAACTTGGCCAGTTGCTCCACCAGAATCTCAATATTTTTGCGCAGCAAAGGTTCGCCGCCGGTAAGGCGGATCTTGCGCACGCCATGGGCGACGAACTGGCGGGCCATGCGGGTGATTTCTTCAAAGCTCAAGAGTGAAGCGTGGGGCAGGTAGGGGAAGTCCTTGTCAAAGACCTCCTTGGGCATGCAGTAGCTGCAACGGAAGTTGCAGCGGTCGGTCACGCTGATGCGCAAATCGTGCAGGGGGCGCAACAGCGTGTCCTGCAAATGCCCGGTAGCGGCAAAGGCAGGCAAGGCGGCTGGCGCAGACCAGGCCGCAGGGCGCATATCGCGCAAGGGCAGCACCCGTGGAACATTTCTTTCGCTCATAGGGTGATTGTCTCCCGGATGTGGTGGATTTGCGACGACCCACAGTGCAAAATGAGGGTGGTTCCAACAGGAACGCTTATCTGGGGGGATGCGCATGGACAAAAAGATCTGGAGCCTGGCTTGTAGCCTGGCCTGCGGCGCCGCCGTTGCGGCGTCGGGTAGCGGTCCGTCCACCGTCAGCGAAGACGACTTCCTGGCCGAAATGCCGATCATTCTGTCGGTGTCCCGCCTGGCACAACGCGTAGACGAGACGCCGGGTGCGGTCACGATTCTTGATCGGCGGTTCATCCGGATGTCCGGCGCGCGCGATGTGGTGGACTTGCTGCGTCTGGTGCCCGGCTTTCAAAGTACCACGTCATTTGAAACCGATGCCCCTCTTGCGTCTTACCATGGCCGCAGCGATGACTGGGCCAACCGGATTCAGGTGCTGGTGGACGGGCGATCCGTGTATTCCTCCCACTTGCAGGGGTCGGCCGGGCTCGGGTGGCAAACCCTGGCGCTGGACGACATCGAACGCATAGAGGTTCTGCGGGGCTCCAATTCGGCAACCTATGGTGCGCGGGCCTTTCTGGGGGTGGTCAACATTGTTTCAAGGGACGTGCGCGAAACCACAGGAACAGCATCGCAACTCACCCTGGGCGAAAACGGTGTGGCAGATCTCGGTGCACGTGTGGGCTGGGGTGACGATCGGGCGCAATACCGGCTGAATGCCGATACCCGCGCAGACAATGGATTGCGCGGCGCTTTCGGAAAAAACCGGATCGACCGCATCAACCTGTCTTCGCATTTTGGACTGGCGGGTTATGGCGAAATCGACCTGCGCGCGGGCGGCGTCGACATCAATTTTGGACGGGGGACGCCAGGTTCGGCGGGGAACAACAGCCGGATGGCATCGATGGGGACGCGTTTTCTTCAAGCCGACTGGCGCAAGGTGCTGAACGAAGCACAGGACATTGCGGTGTCAGTCTCGCACACCGAAGTCTCCTACCGTGACAGCTTCCCTTACCTTGATGCCTCGCTGGACAGCAGTGACCTGGGCGTTTCGGTGTCCTATGTCGGCATCCCCATCGATTTTGGTGCCAGGGAGTACAACGATGCTCTCTCGTTTCAGCACACCGTACGGCTGTCACCCGCATTCCGCTACGTGTGGGGAGCCGAAGCGCGCCAGGAGCAAGTGATTTCCCGGCCCACGTTTGACCAGCGGGGGCAGGTCACGTCCAGATTTCTGAGGGTATTTGGAAATGCCGAATGGCGAGTTGCGCCAGATTGGATTGTCAACGCGGGAGCGCTTGCCGAGAGCAGTGATATCGGCGGCGACTCGGTAAGCCCGCGCATCATGGTCAACTGGCATGTGTCAGATGGTCACACACTGCGGGCTGGTATTTCCACTGGCTTTCGCCCGCCGAGTGCCTTTGAGAAGTATGCAATGGTCCGTTACTACGACACCAACGGGCGCAATCCAATTACCACCGTAGAAAACAGCGGCAAGGCAGGTAGCGAGAAGATTTACAGCCAGGAGCTCGGCTACAACTTTGGATTGCCCGGCAGTGCATTCAGTGCGGATGTGCGCGTATTCAATGAAGCAGTTCGCGATGGCATAGGCGTTACCCAAACGCTGGTAAGTAAAGAGTCGATCAACGGGGACAACTTTCGGATTCAGGGGCTGGAGTACCAGCTAATTTGGAAACCAGCGGCCGCCACACAGATTTACTGGAATCAGACCTGGACCGGTATTCACGTCGATTCCCTCGTCGATTCCTCCACAGAATTTCGGGTGCAGCACGGCGCACCAGAGCTCAGCAGCGCGATTGTCGCCATGCATGAATTCACCAACGGCATCGCCCTGACGCTCAGCCACCAGCGCACGTACAACACTGCGCTGATGTCAGATGCCAATCGGGACCTGCTTTTCTCCATGGAACGTACCGATGTACGTGTAGCGCAGAAATTTCGCGTGGCTTCCGTCAAAGCGGAATTGGCGCTGACGGTACAAAACCTGGATGTCCCCATTCGGGATGGTGACCGGAAGTTTTTCTTTGATCGTCGCGCGTTGTTGACACTGCGGTTTGAGAACTGAAATGAGAAGCACAATGCGTCGAGTCCTGATGGCCTGGCTGCGCTGTTGCATGGCCTGGGCGGTCGCGTTCGCGGCACAAGCGCATACGGTGGTCATTGTGACCAGCGATGCGAATCAGGGCGTGGCAGAGACTGCGGACATGGTTGTTGGCGAGTTGCTGCGTCTGGGGCTGCAGGCCGAAGACATCGGACGCATGCGGGCCGCAGACTTTTTGCGGACGGCAAACAACAAGTCCGATACGCGGGTCTACCTGACGCTAGGCGTGGAGGCGCTGCGCGAAGTACTTAAAGCCAATGTCCGAGAGCCGATCGTGGCCGGACTGATCCCCAGAACGGCGCTGGACCGTACGGTAGGCGAATTTGGCAAACGCAGTGGAGCTGCCTTATCGGCGCTCTACCTGGACCAGCCTGTGGGGCGTCAGCTGGACCTGTTGCACCTCGCACTGCCCGAAGCCCGGCGAATAGGCCTGGTCTTGGGTCCGGAATCGCTGGCGCAGCAAGCGACTACGGTGGCCGCCATACGGGCGCGCGGCATGGAACCTGTGGTCGGGATTGCGATCACGGCGGAAAATCTCTTTGCCGGCTTGAAGCCTGCCCTGGAGGATTCTGACGTGCTATTAGCGGTGCCAGACTCCCTGGTCTTCAACAACGGCACCGTGTCCAGCATATTGACGGCCACCTACCGGGCCCGTATCCCTTTGATCGCGTTCTCACCGGCCTATGTCAAGGCCGGTGCTCTGCTATGCGTGTATTCCACGCCGCAGTACATCGGTGCCCAGGCCGCAGGGATGGTGCAGGGCTTTCTGCGCGGCAGCGGTGCGGTTCCTTCTCAGTACCCGTCGGAATTCAATGTGCGGGTGAATGACAGCGTAGCCCGCTCTCTGGGTCTGAGCTTGCGCGAGGATCAGCTGACAGAGCAGTTGCGGCGTTTGGAGCGCAGGCCATGATCCTGAAATCCATCCGGGCACGCATGCTGGCTGCGGCGTTGCTGCCGGTCACGCTGGTGGTCTTGGGCATCGTGGTGGCATTCTGGATGGGGCGGGCTGGTGATCTGGACCGCGCCCATACCGAGCGCTCACAGTTGCTGGCGCGGCAACTTTCCATGGCCAGCGAGTACGCTGTGTTCTCCGGCAATCTGCTGCATTTGCACTCGGTCGTCACTACCATGGTGC
Organism: Rhodoferax sp.; assembly: GCA_043782015.1. Classification (GTDB taxonomy): domain Bacteria; phylum Pseudomonadota; class Gammaproteobacteria; order Burkholderiales; family Burkholderiaceae_C; genus Allorhodoferax. The sequence continues at coordinate 4,976 of JAYWAV010000094.1, forward strand.
GTGTGCCACATGTCAAGGCGGCGCGGGTTTTCGACACGACAGGGGAAGCGCTGGCTGGCGCGGGTGCCTATTCAACGGTGGGCCTGGAGGAGTTGCAGGATCCGGGCTACCTTCAAAGCCAAAGGGCTGCTGGCGTAGACACATTGGTGGAGACCATCAATTCCACGACTGTTCAACTGGATGATTTGTTTGGCCCCAGTAGTGGCCAGCCTGGTAGTCAGCCCCGCGTACTGGGATACGTAGTGATTGACATTGCGCGCGATGGCCTGTTTGCGCAAGAGCGCGATTTGTTGCTGATTGCCATTGGGTTGGGCGCGCTGGGGTTGATCCTGGGCGGTGTTCTTGCGGTGCGTATGGGAGAAGGAGTCGTCAAACCGATCCTGCGTGTTTCCCGCTCCATTGAGCGCATCGGTGGCGGTGACTTTGCCACGCAGGCGCCGATAGTGCGGAGTGATCCATTGCATGAATTGCAGCACGCCTTGAATCAAATGGCCATCCGTCTTGCGTGGGGCCGCGATGAACTGGAGCAACGCGTGACCGACGCAACGCTGGAACTGCGGGCCAGAAAAGAAGAAGCTGAGGAAGCCACGGTTGCCAAATCCCGCTTCTTGGCTTCAGCCAGCCACGACTTGCGCCAGCCGACGCACGCGTTGGGCATGTTCATCGCCCGTCTGGGGCAACTGCCATTGGACAGGCAGACGTCCGAGCTGGTGGGCAACCTGGAAGCTTCGGTGCAGGCCATGCAGGATTTGCTGGATGGCCTGCTGGATTTGTCGCGGCTGGAGGCCGGGGCCGTTCAGGTGCATCCGGCGCCGGTCAGTTTGGAGAGGCTACTTTCCGGGGTGGCCGTGGCGCTGCAACCCATTGCTGCCGGTAAAGGCTTGCGCTTGCGCTTTCGCGCCACGCGGCTGTGGGGCATGACGGACCCGGTCTTGATACAACGCATTGTGATGAACCTGGCGCACAACGCCTTGCGTTATACCGAGCGGGGAACCGTGATGATTGCCTGCCGTCTGGTGGACGGAGGTCGCAATGTCCGCCTGGAGGTCTGGGACAGTGGCATTGGCATCAGTCCGGAACACCAGACGCAGATCTTCAAGGAGTTTTACCAGGTCGGGAATTCAGGGCGCGACCGTTCTTATGGCTTGGGGCTGGGACTCAGTATTGTGGAACGCAGTGCAAAACTGCTGGGACATCCGTTGGCGTTGCGCTCTGCTGCGGGCTGTGGCACCCGTATTTCCATCACCATGCCTTGTATTCCGGCCGCATCGCAGCCCACACAGGCCGCGCCGGTAGAAGCGCCTGCCACGGCAGACGTCACCGGGCAGCGCGTGCTGGTCATTGAGGACGATGATTTTGCCCGGGAAGCCATGCAGGAACTGCTGGATTCCTGGTCATACCGGGTGGAAGCGGTTTCCTCCATTGCGCAGGCGTGCGCCTACTTGGTGCAGCAAGGCGCACCCGACGTCATCGTCAGTGACTACCGGTTGGGGCATGGCCAAAACGGGCTGGAGGCGATTGCCCAATTGCGCCGG
>JAYWAV010000095.1:0-6490 GCA_043782015.1 Rhodoferax sp.
TGAACAGAGTTCGCTCCGCCGCCGAATATTGACGTCAACGTCAGGTTTCCATTTGAGGCGACAAAACTTCGTATAAGTTCGATTCCACTGGAACCTTGAAAAGGTTGATGCAAAGTAACAAGTGGAAGCATCAATTGATTGCCCCCAACAAGTTGACGGAGCTCAGAATATTGAGTTGCGATGGCGACTTCAAATCGCGATTGCGATATCAATTGGGAGGGTGTCCCGAATTTTGTGTAAACGGGGCGAGTGTTAAGTCTTGGGCATCCTTTCCTCAAACTGGATAGTAAACCGGGTCAATGCAGCCTTCCAGTCCCTGAGCGGCATCGTCCATTTCTTGCTGATATTTGCCAGGGCCAGATAGAACAATTTCAGCAGCGCATCGTCACTGGGGAAGGAGCCCCGGTTCTTGGTGATCTTGCGCAAACTCATGTTCACCGACTCAATTGCGTTGGTCGTGTAAATGATGCGCCGTATCTCCGGCGGGTAATCAAAGAACGGCGTGATGCGTGCCCAGTTGCTGCGCCAGGATTTGACGATGGTCGGATAGTCAGAGCCCCACTTGTCATCGAATTCCTGCAAGCGAATGTTGGCTTCATCTGCGGTGGAGGCGGCATAAACGGTCTTGAGATCAGCAGCAACATCCTTGCGCAGTTTCCAGCTCACATAGTTCAAACTGTGGCGCACCATGTGCACCAGGCAAAGCTGAACAGCGGTCTTGGGGTACACGGCTTCAATAGCATCGGGGAAGCCCTTGAGGCCGTCCACGCAGGCGATGAAGATGTCCTGCACGCCGCGGTTCTTGAGTTCGGTGACCACCTGCAGCCAGAACTTGGCGCCCTCAGTCTGGGCGATCCACAGGCCCAGGATTTCCTTCTCTCCGGCCATGCTGATGCCCAGCGCCAAGTACACGGCTTTGGCACGCACAGCACCGGCATCACGGGTTTTGACATGGATGCAGTCCAGATAGACGATGGGGTACAGCGCATCCAGCGGGCGGGATTGCCAGGCTTTTGCTTCGTCCATCACCGCGTCCGTGACCGAGGAGATCAGCGTGGGCGACACCTCTGCGCCGTACATTTCTTCCAGGTGGCTCTGGATTTCTCGCACGGTCATGCCACGGGCGTACAGCGACAGGATCTTCTCGTCAAAGCCAACCCAGCGGGTCTGGTGCTTGGTGACGATCTGCGGCTCGAAGCTGCCGTGACGGTCTCGGGGGATTTCTATAGGCAACTCCCCGAAGTCACCCTTGAGGGTCTTCTTGCTTTTGCCGTTGCGGGTGTTGCCCGCAGGGTTGGCAACGGTGTCATTCTTGGCATGGCCCAGGTGTTCGGCCATCTCGGCTTGCAGGGCGCGTTCCACCAGTTTCTTGGTGAGAAGCTTGAGCAGGCCGTTCTCACCGATGAGGTCTTCAGGTTTCTTGTAATCAGCCAGCAAGCTGTCGATCAATTCGTTCGTGACGGTCATTTTTTAGCAATTCCATTGGAGTGCAGCAGTTTCCTGCCAATTGACCGTTTACACAAAAGTTCTTACACCCCCACGGTCTCGAATGAGTGATTCCACTTCATTTTCATTTCTCGGTTTTAGCCAGCTCCGATTTGATCATCGACTTTGACTTTGCCGGTAGACCGCTTTCGCTGGCGCCGTATGAGTTTGACCGCTTTTCACGTTTGTATAGTCTCTTCCAATTCCGTTGCTCGCCCTTCAGCGGGCTCTCGATAGTGATACCAGCTCTCATGCGGCGACAGCTTGCCGCAAGCAAAGCATTGCGTATCGCGCCAACGGTAGGCGCAGCCTGGACATACCCCGCGCGTCCAGAAAGTGTTCCAAACGGTTCCGCAACTGGGCATGCATTCCCAGCGGTCTTCGGCGCTAGGCCGCCATTTGCATTTCGGGCAATAGATTTCAGCTTCGTTCTTCACAACTTTGCGCGTGGGTTGGCAGTCTGCTCGTCTATCTGATCCTTGTAGATAGCAATTTTGATCGAACATACACTCCGTGGCTATCCCCCATTCGGTGGATATTGGCGTCTGCCTCTCCATTGGGGGATTTATGCCAAATATGCCCCCAGCGCACATAGAACATGCGCAAGCAGCTCCTATTTCTATAGCGTTTTCAAACTGCTTAAGAAGCGCCAGTGTGAAGCTTGGGCCGATAGGTAGGGCCCAGTGCCGCTCAGGGCCGTGTTGTCATTGGTAGCCAATACCCATCACGTAGTTGCGCAGCAGCGATTCTTCGTAGTTACCTGCCGCCAACAGCGCGCGCAATCCGTCGCGTGCGTTCAGTACGCCAATCGGCTTGTTGTCTTCGCCAACCAGAAGCACATGGATCAGGCCACGCGCATGCATCATCGCCAACACATCGGACAGCAGCTCCTGCTGTACGCAGGTGATGAATTCCTGCGTCATCACATCGCCTGCCTGGGTGGTGAAAAAGTCGGCCTCGCCCAAGCCCAGCCGCCTGACCAGCATGGTCTCGGTAATGACTCCCATCGCCGCACCCGCGACATCCGACACGATCACAACGCTGATTTGTGCGCTCGACAATCGCGCAGCCACTTCAACGAGCGTTGCGTCTTGGGACACCGTAAACAGCCGGGAACGGGCTACCGCTTCAATGCCGCTGACCAGCAGGGGCGCTACCGCGCGCGCCTCTGCGGCTGCAACTGGCAGAGTCTCGGGGCTAGTCGATGGCAGGCCCTTTCCGTCGGCGCCACCCCCATATCGTTTAACCTTTTCAATCATGGCGGAGCCTCTCAAACCGGTTTTGCCTTGGCGCCGGCGGCCTCGCTACCCAACGCACCAGCAACAGCACCCAGCGTGGACCCGACCACCACACCCACCGGGCCGGCCACCACGGCACCGAGGGCGGCGCCCGTGGCCAGCCCTGCTACCACGCCGCCACCCACCAACACCGACTTGGCCTCGCGCTTTGCCTCGTCGGGGGCTAGCGCTACTTGTGCTGCAGGGTCGGCATCCTGCGATGGAATGCCATGGCCGGAGCGGGCTTGTTCGACCATGTCTTGATCAACCGGCTTGGGTTTCGACGACGGGGTTCCAAATGCGTTCATGTGCTTCTCCTGGTAGGTTGAAGATAGAACGCGCCCGGGACTCGGGCCGTTCAGTGTGAAGTGACCATAGTCCGCCATCGTTGAGCCGTCTGTGTCACAGCGCACAGTGACTGAAAAGTGCCGCTGGCACCCGCAATACTGGCGTGAGCAGCTCCTGTTTTTATAGCGTCTCTATTTTTCGCGTTGGCGGTCAAAAAAGGCCCAAATCATGGCCGGCCCATTGGGCTCCATGGGGGAGGGACCCAGCAATCGCGGACGACGCCAGTAGGGCTGCGGGAGACCGTGGCCCCCGCCTTCAATAGCCACCAGTTCTACTTCGACTTTGGATTCGTTCTGCCATAGCATCTGTTCGACGGCATAGCCATCGGCCAATTGCATCTGACTTGTTTTTGGCGGGCCGACCATGGCGTTGAGGCCCGCAAAATATTGGGCAGACTCCCGCGACGACCGGACGTTACCGCCCTTGTAGAACAAGCCCAGAAGGTTGGACGCTCCGCCCGCAAATGGGACCAACGGGTCTTTGGTGCCGTTCATGACCATGACGGAGGTACCTGATCCCACTGGCGTACATTTGAAATTTTCCGGGCTATGCACGTTGGCCGACACAGCGGCTATGGCACGAAACCGGGAGGGGGCTTCTATAGCAAGCCGAAGCGACATGAAGCCGCCAGAGGACACTCCGGTGGCGAACACGTGGCTCTTGTCGCTATGCAACTCCTGCGTCAGCTTGTCTGCCAGCGCCACCAGGAAACCTGTGTCGTCCACACCGCGCCCGTTCACACTGAAGTCACCGATGGTGCTGCAGTCGTTCCAATCAAAGGTGTAGGCATTGGGATAGACCACCGCAAATCCGTGCGCATCAGCCAGACGCTCAAAGCCGTAGCCCGTACCGATACGGATTTCTGCCGCGCTTTCGCCGGAGCCATGCATAACCAGCACCAACGGCGCACCTTGCGGCAGCCCCTTGGGGACATACGTCTGGTAGCTGCGTTTCAATCCATCGAATTCGATGGAGGCTTTGGACAGCGTTCCCGACAATGGGGGAAGCTGCGGATCAGGGGAGTAAATGAAGTAACCGAAAAGTGCGGCAGCCGAGGCACCCAGCGCAAGCAAACCCAACAAACATGCGCCTACGAAGCGAAGAAATTTTCTCACTAATATCCTTGTGATGGCCTGAAACAGACGCAGTAAAGTCGCAAACTGCTCCTATTTTGATAGCGACTTCACCTTGCCCAAGGTATACCGATCACACCACCCCGTGAACTCCTTGTACCAAAGCCTGGAGTTCTGCGGCTTCAGGATCCAATGGTTCTCATCCGGGAAGAACACCAGGCGCGAGGGGATGGCGCGGGTGCGCAGGGTGTTGTAGTAGGCCAGGCCCTGGTAGTAGGGCACGCGGTAGTCCAGTTCGCCGTGGATGACCAGTGTCGGAGTGTTGAAGTTTTGCGCGTAGTGGTGGGGCGACTGCTTCATCACACGCGCTTCGTCGTCCCAGTGGAAGGCACCGAGTTCGTGGCCGAACCAGAAGTAGCCGTCCGAGCCCATCATCGAGACCCAGTCGTAGCAGCCCGCGTGGCACACGTAGGCCTGGTAGCGTTTGGCGGGCAGGTTGCCGTTCATGTAGGCGACCATGTAGCCGCCGTAGCTGCCGCCGGTGGCAACCATGCGTTTGGGGTCGATAGTGCCGGTGGCGAGCATGTGATCCGTGCCCGCCTCCACATCGGCCATCTCGCGGCGACCCCAGTCGCCATTGATGCTGGAGAGGAACTTTTGCCCGAAGCCACTGGAGCCGTGGTAGTTCACCGCGCAAGTGACGTAGCCGCTGGCAGCAAACATCTGCATGTTCCAGCGCCAGTGCCAGGTGTCGTTCCAGCAGGTGTGCGGCCCGCCATGGATGACCTGCATCAGTGGCCATTTCTTTTTCGTGTCGGCTTTGTAGCCGGGCGGCGATACAACCCACATCTGGATCGCATCGCCGCCAAACCCTTTGACCTCGACTGACTTGGCAGCGCCCATCTGCAGACCGGCCATCAGCTTGGTGTTGAACTTTTCAATGGCGCGTTCCCCGGTGCCATCGGCATTGCAGGCCAGCAGCATCGGCGGGTGTTGCACGCTGGAGCGCGCGTACACCAGCGTCTTGCCGTTGGCGCTGATGCGCAGATCGCCCGCCGTGCCGCCTTCGCCGGGGCCGCGCACTACTTCGGAGGGCCTCTTCGCATCTACGGCGAGGCGCCAGATCGGTTGCGCCACGCCATGTTCGGCGTTGAAGTACACGGCTTCGCTGGTGGCCGCCCATTGCAACGGGCCATGCACACCGCGGTCCCAGGTGGTGCTCCACGGGGTGAGTTTTTTGGCCTTGCGATCCAGTAGCCATGCGCGGCATTGTTCGTTGTGCTGCTTCACGTAATCGGTCGCGAGCAAGGCTATGTGCTTTCCATCAGGCGAGTAGCGCGGACCTTCAAAGGCAAAGCGCGCAAGCGTCTTGTCGCGGACGGTCAGCGTGGTGGCCTTGCCGGACTTCACGTCCATCGCCACGATGTCTGTGAACGAGAACTCGCGCGGATCGGGGTTGAAGTCAAAGGTAAACGCCAGCTCTTTGCCGTCGGGGCTGATGTCAAACAGCGCGGCGTCGGGCTCTTGCGGTGGCAAGTGAAAAGCCGAGTCGGCAAACAGGTCGCGTACCTTGCCGTTGCCGCCATCCTTTCCGATTTCCACGACATGGATGTGCGGCTTGCGGCCACGCGCAAACCAGTGGTCCCAGTAGCGGTAGTGGTTGTGCTCCAGCACGGTGGCCTGCACCTTGTCGTCTTTGTCTTCCTTGAGTTTTTTCTCTTGCTCGGCCTGCGTCTTCAGCTCGGGCCAGACCCACGACACAAACGCCAGACGTTTGCCATCGGGAAACCAGCGCAGAGCGCTGACGCCAGTTGCCACCTCGGCTACGCGGCGGGCTTCGCCACCGTCCGGGGATATCAGATACACCTGCCCGGCTGCGTCGGCGTCTTTGCCTTCGCCGCGCTTCGAGACAAACGCAATCGACTTGCCATCTGGCGACCACTGCGGATCGCCATCGCGCTTGCCACGCGTGAGCTGGCGTTGGGTTGTACCGTCGGTCGAGAGCAGCCACAGTTGCGTGCTGCCTTCGTTCTTTTTCATGTCGTAGCTGGTGACCGTGGAGCAAGTCCATTGGCCATCGGGCGACAGACTGCCGGTTCCGAGGCGTTTGAGGGACCAGAGGTCATCGATTTGAATGGGGCGTTTGCCTGCGGGCATGGAGTCTCCTGAAATTATTGACTGCAAGTTTGCATCGTAAACCCAGCGCGCCCGGTGATGCCCGTTCAGGCTTGGGGCGTCATGGAAAGGAATTCCATCTTCCAGTTTGTCTCCCATGACTTTCCGCCATCGTTGGAGAAGGCCTGCTCC
>JAYWAV010000096.1:0-6445 GCA_043782015.1 Rhodoferax sp.
CCGCACCCGCGAAAGCGCCGCGCTGGCCGAGGTGGGCCGCGAAATTTCCTCCACGCTGGACTTGCCCACCGTGATGGACCGCATTGCGCACCATGCCAAAGCATTGCTGCAAGCGGACAACAGCGCCATCTTTTTGCCGCAATCGGAACAGGCGGGCGACAGCAGCAGCTTCAAAGCCATTGTGGCCATGGGGGACGTTGCAGAACAGTTGCAGGACATGGTTGTCCACTCTGGCAACGGCATCATTGGCAACATCATTGCCAATGCGCGCGCCGAATACGTCAACGACACCAACGTCGACCCACGCGCCGTGCACATTGAGGGCACGGAAAACCTCGCCGAAGAGCGACTCATGGTTGCTCCGCTCTTTGCGGGCAAGGTGGTGAAGGGCGCCATGGCCGTGTGGCGCACGGCAGGCAAGCCATTTGAGGACAGCGAGCTGGAGTTTTTACAGGGCCTGTCCATGGCCGCAGCAGTGGCCATGGAGAACGCCCGCCTGTTCAAGCAGACACAGCAACGCAATGCCGAGCTGGCGGTGATCAACAGCATCCAGCAGGGTATGGCCAGCAAGCTGGAGTTGCAGGGCGTGATCGATCTGGTAGGTGACAAGCTGGGCGAGGTGTTTGCAGCCGATGTAGTTGGCATTGCGCTGCTGGACAGAGCGCGCGATGTCATCTCCTACCCCTATCTGCAAGACCACGGCGAACGTTTTTCGCCCGAGTCACGCAGCGATGGGCTTTCCAGAGGCGTCGGCGGCTTGGTTATGCGCACGCGCCAGACGCTGGTGTTTCACTCCCAGTCTGAACTTGCCGAGTTTCAGGAGAAGCAAAGTATCCCCAACCTGACGATGGGCAACGGAGAGTTTGAAGACCAGTCGTTTGTTTACGCGCCGCTGATCAGCGGCCCGCAGCCGATGGGGCTGATCTGTATCGGCAAGGTACAGCAAAATGCCTTCAGCCCCAGCGATGTCAGTTTGATCTCTACAGTAGCTGCGTCCCTGAGCATTGCGCTGCAAAACGCGCAGAGCTTTGAGGCGGAGCGTCAGCGGTCCGCGGAGCTGGCCATTATCAACAGCGTGCAGGCCGCGTTGGCGTCCAAGCTCGATGTGCAGGCCATCCACACGCTGGTGGGCGACAAAGTGCGCGACGTATTTGACGCACAGGCAGTCCTCATTGGACTGTTTGATCACGACAGGCAGATTGAAGTCTTTACCTACAACTTTGAAAAGGGCGTTTACGACGACACTGCTTCCCGGCCATTGAACAGCGTGCGCAAGCAACTGATTGATTCCCGCAAAACGCTTTTCAACAACCGCGTGCCAGACCAGGCGGATTCGGGCGACGCTACGGTGGTCGGCAAGGGTGCGTGGCCCAAGTCTGTGATTTTCGTGCCCATGGTCATTGGCGAGGAGGTACGTGGCTATGTCAGCATCCAGAACGTGGACCGCTATGACGCGTTCACCGAAGCCGATGTGCGGTTGCTGGAAACGCTGACCAGCAGCCTGACAGTCGCCTTTGAAAACGCACGCCTGTTCGACGAAACCCAGCGGCTGCTGAAGGAAACCGAAGCCCGAAACGCCGAGCTGGCGGTGATTAACAGCATCCAGCAGGCGGTGGGTGCAGCGCTCGACTTTCAGGGGATCGTCGACGTCGTAGGCGACAAGCTGCGCGAGGTATTTGCCAGCGGCGACATGGGCATTAGCTGGTGGGATGAACCCAATGCAACCCTGCACTCTTTGTATTCCTATGAGCATGGCCGTCGACTGCCGCTAAGCTCGCGCCGGCCGGAGCCGGGCGGCTCAACCGATCGGAACCTGCGAGCACGGCAGGTGGTGTATTACCACTCTATTGCCGAGCAGGAGGCTGATGGAGCACCTGTGGCACCCGGAACGGACCGGGCACGCAGTGTCTTGATCGTGCCTATGCTGGCCGCAGACCGCTTGCTCGGGGTTGTGATCCTTGAAGACCATGAACGCGACGACGCTTTTAGCGCCAGCCAGGTACGGCTGGTTGAGACCATTGCTTCCAGCATGGCTGTTGCACTGCTCAACGCCAAAAGCTTCGAAGCCGAACGCCAACGCGCTGCCGAGCTGGCTGTCATCAACGCCGTGCAGCAGGCGCTGGCTGGTGAGCTGGACCTCCAAGCCGTGTACGTGGCTGTCGCGCGTGAGCTGCGCAAAGTGTTCAAGGACCACAGTGTCGGTATCCGCCGTATTGACCCGGCGACGGGCCTGATACACATCCCGTCCTATGGGGAGAACTTCAAACCGCGGGACGATGGGCCGCAACCGCCGTCGGGTTTCAGCGGCGAGGTCGTACGTACCAAGCGCTCGCTGCTGGTCAATGAAGATCTGGCAGCCCATGCAGAGCGACTCGGCTCGCACTCGCTGGCGGCCAGCGGGCGCACTCCAAAGTCCCAGTTGCTGGTGCCCATGCTGGTGGCGGACCGCGTTGTCGGCATGATCGACTTGTTCCACATGGAGCGTGAGCGCGCGTTTAGCGAATCTGACGTGCGCCTTCTGGAAACGATTGCCGCCAGTACCAGCGTGGCACTTGAGAATGCACGCCTGTTCAACGAAACACAGCGCTTGCTGAAAGAAACCGAGCAACGCGCCGCCGAGTTAGACACCGTCAACGCGGTCTCGCAGCAACTCGCTGCCAAACTGGATGTGGATGCGCTGATTGAACTGGTAGGCGAACAGGTGCGCAGCGTGTTCAAGGCTGATCTTGCCTATGTCGCACTGCTGGACCGCGACCGCCGGATGATTCACTTTCCGTACCAATACGGCGAAGAGATTGAATCACGGCCTCACGGCGAAGGTTTGACCAGCCGCATTGTCGACACCGCCAAACCGCTGATCATCAACTCGGACGTAGACCGTGAAACCGAGGCCATGGGTGCCAGGCTGATGGGGCGTACGGCGCGCAGCTACCTTGGCGTTCCCATCATCGTGAATGGCGTCAGTCAGGGCGTGATCAGCGTGCAGAGCACGGAGAAGGAAGGCGTGTTTGAACAGCAGCACGAGCGCCTGCTCTCCACCATCGCGGCCAACGTGGGCGTGGCGCTGCAGAATGCGCGGCTTTTCAACGACACCAGGGAAGCGCTGGAGCGGCAGACTGCAACGAGCGAGATCCTGAAGGTCATTGCCAAGTCGCCCGACGATGTGCAGCCAGTGCTTGACGCCATTGTGGACAGTGCCAAACGGCTGATTGGCGGCTTCTCAGCCACCGCATGGCGGGTCGAGGGCGATCAGATCAAACTTGCCGCTTTTACCCAGACCACTGAAGAGGGAAAACAAGCACTACAAACGTTTGGGGCCGGCGTGAAGATCGATAACCAGTACATGCTGGAGCCATTGCGCACCGGTCTTCCTGTGCAGATCATAGATGCCTTGGCCGACCCGCGCGTATCCGAAACGCACCGCGAATTGGCAAGGGCGCGCGGATACCACTCTTTCCTGAATGTGCCGCTGATGCGCGATGGCACGGCCCTTGGCTTGATCAGCGTCACCCGCGTTGAGACCGGTGAATTCCCGCCGCACCAGATCGAGCTTTTGCAAACGTTCGCAGACCAGGCGGTCATTGCGATGGAGAATGTTCGCCTGTTCAAGCAAACCCAGGAAGCGCTGGAGCAGCAGACGGCGACTGCTGACGTGCTGCGGGTGATGAGCGACTCGCCGACCGATGTTCAGCCGGTCTTTGATGCCATCGTGCAACTGGCGCAAAAGCTCAGCGGCGCAGATGGGGCATTTGCATTCCGCGTTGAAAATGGCTTGATTCGACCGGTGGCAGGCCATTACGCAGGCTCATATCGTGAGGATATGGTTGACTTCACGGCTCGCGCACCCTGGCCGCCGACACGCGCGTCATTGAGTGGGCGTGTCATGTTGGACCGGCGCACCGTTGTGATCGAAGACCAGGCTAAAGACAAAGAATACGACCCCACCAACCGGGTTGGTTCAACACAGCGGGCCATTGGCGTGCCCCTGATGCGCGATGGGGAGCCTATTGGATGTATCAACCTCGGCTGGGACCATGAAACGGGCCCCGTTCCGCAGCGGGTGCAGGATGTGTTGCGCACATTTGCCGACCAGGCTGTTCTGGCAATCGAGAACGTCCGACTGTTCAACGAGACGAAGGAGGCGCTTGAGCGGCAGACCGCAACCAGCGAAATCTTGCGCGTCATCAGCGAATCGCCTAGTGACGTACAGCCTGTGCTTGACGCTGTGGCAGAACGCGCGCGCCTGTTATGCAAGGCCGAAGGCGGCCGTGTATGGCTGGTTGAAGGCGACCATCTTCGCGGCATGACCGAATATGGCCCAGCCTTTGGTAACGAACAGCATGACGAACTGCTGCCACTTCGCAAAACGTCCGTCGCAGGTCGCAGCGTTCTGGAACGCCGTTCGATCAACTTGAGCGACGTGGTCCCACTGATCGAGAGCGACTACCCAGGCGTACGCGCCATGCAGCGCAAGTACGGGCACCACGCGATGCTGACGATGCCTTTGATGCGCGATGGCGAGGCTCTGGGCGTTATCTCGCTGCTACGCAGAGAGGCGAGGGCTTTCACGCCGGATGAAGTGAAGTTGTTGGAGACTTTTGCCGATCAGGCTGTGATCGCCATCGAGAATGTGCGGCTGTTCAACGAAACGCAGACAGCCCGCGCTGCTGCCGAGGCGGCCAACGAAGCCAAGAGCTCTTTCCTGGCCACCATGAGCCATGAGATTCGCACGCCGATGAACGCTGTGATCGGCATGAGTGGGCTATTGTTGGACACACCGTTGAACGACGAGCAGCGCGACTTTGCAGGCACCATCCGTGACAGCGGCGACGCGCTGCTGACCATCATCAACGACATTCTGGATTTCTCGAAGATCGAAGCCGGGCGCATGGACATTGAGTCGCATCCGTTCGATCTGCGTGACTGTGTGGAGTCTGCGCTGGACCTGATTGGTACCCGTGCGGCTCAGAAGAACCTCGATATTGCCTATCTGTACGAGGGCGAAGTACCGCTGGCCGTGCGCGGGGACGTGACTCGACTGCGGCAGATTTTGTTGAACCTGCTGGCTAATGCGGTGAAGTTCACCGATGTGGGTGAAGTGGTGCTGAGTGTGTCGGCGCGCGGCCAGGGCGCCAGCACTGAGATCAGCTTTACCGTGCGCGATACCGGCATTGGCCTGACTCCCGAGGGCATGGCGCGGCTGTTCCAGAGCTTTAGCCAGGCCGACAGTTCGACCACGCGCAAATACGGCGGCACCGGCCTGGGGCTGGCCATCAGTCGTCGATTGACTGAGTTGATGGGTGGCACGATGTCGGTCGAGAGTGAGGGGTTGGGCAAAGGCGCAGCCTTCCACTTCACGATACGTGCGCCGGAAGCCGAGCTACCACAGGGTTCACGGCGCGACTTTATCGGGCAGCAGCCGGCGCTCAAAGGCCGCAGAGTGCTGGTGGTGGACGACAACGCAACCAACCGGCGCGTACTGGTGCTACAGGCTGCCAAATGGGGAATGGTGCCCAGGGACACTGAGAAGCCGGAGCAGGCGCTGCAGTGGGCGCAGGCAGGCGAAGAGTTTGACGTGGCCATCTTGGACATGCACATGCCGGTAATGGACGGCTTGGAACTGGCGGGCCGCTTGCGCAAGGTGCGGCCTGATTTGCCTCTGGTGTTGTTCAGTTCGCTGGGCCGCAAGGAAGTGGGAGACGACGAAAACCTGTTTTCCGCCTATTTGCACAAGCCGCTGCGCCAGAGCCAGTTGTTTGACACGCTGGTCAGCCTGCAGGGCGCCGGTGTTGCGATTCGTGAGGCGCAAGCACCCAAGGCCAGGACCGAGAGCGATATGGCCACCCGCCACCCACTGCGCATCCTGTTGGCCGAAGATAACGCGGTGAACCAAAAGCTGGCACTGCGTTTGCTTCAGCAAATGGGTTACCGCGCCGACGTCGCCAGCAACGGGATTGAAGCAATTGAAAGCGTGGAGCGGCAGACTTATGACGTGGTGCTGATGGACGTGCAGATGCCTGAGATGGATGGGCTGGAGGCCAGTCGGCGCATCACGGCGCGGTGGGCCGCCGATCTGCGACCGCGCATTGTGGCGATGACAGCCAATGCCATGGCCGGCGACCGCGAGCTGTGCATGGCCGCAGGCATGGACGACTATGTGACCAAACCGATTCGCGTGGAGGCGCTCGTAGAAGCGTTGATGCACGCGACCAAACGCAGGGAGTAAAAATATGTTAATGAACACCATTGATGCAGTGACTTTTGCAGAGCTGCAGGCGAGCACCGGTGCCGATTTTGTTGTGGAGCTGGTCGATGCATTTCTCGCCGATGCCCCGCCATTGCTCGCGGCGATGCGCCTGGCGCAGGCTGCCGGTGATGCTGTCGCGTTTCGCCGCGCTGCGCATTCGCTCAAGTCCAATGGCCTGACGTTTGGTGCCTTTGCGTT
>JAYWAV010000097.1:0-17474 GCA_043782015.1 Rhodoferax sp.
GAACATCAAGTTCACGTCCGAACAAATCCTGAGCAAGTACGAAAAATTCCTGAATTGACTCGATCAGCGGAGCCGCCTATGGACCTGAAAAAGTTGCCGACCCACCCGGTATCCATCATCGGCTCTATCGCGCTGGGTGTTGCCTGCGGCCTCTACGCGCCAGAGCTTGCACGCAGCCTGAAGTTTGTTGGCGACATCTACATCGACCTGTTGAAGATGGTGATACTGCCTTTCCTGGTCTCGGCAGTGATCATCAGCATAAACCGGCTGGCGCACAACCCACAGGCCTCGCGCTATGTGGCGCGCATCGTCGTTAGCCTGCTGGCTGGCATGGCGCTGGCCGGTGCCGTGGGCTTGCTGTACATGAAGATCGTCCAGCCCGGCGGCAATATGGACCAAGCCACCATGCAATCGTTTGGCCGACTCGTGCAAGCGGATATCAGCGGTGTCGAAACCAGCATCAACCTGCTGTCACCCAGCACCAGTGACAAGCAAGAAGGCGTGCTGATCAAACTGGTTACACGCATGATTCCGAGCAATATCTTTGGCGCGCTGTCAGTGGGCGATACGCTCAAGACGCTGTTCTTTGCGCTGCTTTTCGGCTTTGCGGTAACCAAGTCACCACCCAGCTCCACGGCCAGTTTCATTGCGGTGTGCGATGTGGTCTTCAAGGCCTGCCAGAAGCTGACCACCTGGCTGATGGTGCTGCTGCCGCTGGCTTCGTTCTCGCTGGCCGCCGACCAGATCGCCAACACCGGCTTTGAACCGTTCAAGGTGATGCTGCACTTCATCATCGCATTTGGCGCGGTCACCCTGATCTTGCTGGTGGTCTGCATCGCGATCATCGCCGCCAAGTCCGGACGCGGTCTGGCCTATAGCGTGGCCTCGCAGGAAGGCCCATTCTTTCTGGCCGTTGCCACGCGCAACAGCGCCGCCTGCATGCCAGCCATGCTGATCGCCATGGTCGATAAGCTGGGCTTTAACAAAGCCATCACCGAGCTGCTCGTTCCATTGGGCACTGCGCTGTTCCGGGTAGGACCGGTGCTGTATTACTGCATGGCCACGGTGTTCATAGCGCAGCTGTATGGCCGCGATCTGGCTGCTGCCGACTTCCTGCTGATACTGGTGGCCTCGCTGATCGCCGGCTTCTCTTCGACCGGCATGAACGGCATCGTCACCATTTCGCAAACCACCATCGTCTGCTCGCTGCTGGGCCTGCCTTTTGAGGCGGCGTTTGTGCTGTTTGTTGCGGTGGAGCCCATTTGCGATACCTTGCGCACTACGCTGCTGGTCATTTCCATCAACGCACTGGTTGCGCTGATCACCCCCTTGGGCGAGGAAGATACCACCGAGCAGGGCGCGCTCGCTGCTGCCGCCTGATGGACACGCAGCAGCAGGCCCTGCTGGGCATTCTCGGGGGCATGGGGCCGTTGGCTACGGTTGACTTCCTCGGCAAGTTGACCCGACTGACTCCTGCCAAATGTGATCAAGAGCATTTGCCATGGGTCACCTTCAGCCAGCCCGGCATCCCGGACCGCAGTACGGCCATCCAATTCGGCGGCCATGCCCCGGTGCCCTTCCTGACCAAAGGCGTAGCCTGGCTGGCTGCGCAGGGGGCACAGTTGATCGCCATTCCCTGCAACACCAGCCACTATTGGTATGCGCAGATGCAGGCGGCCTCCTCCACTCCCATCCTGCATATTGCAGACGCCACCATCGAAGAGATGCAGTTGCGCACGGAGCCAGCCGGGTTGGTGGCGGTGCTGGCAACCCGCGGCACCATGCAGGCCGGCATTTACAGCATTCGCCTGCAAGACCGTGGCTTTGATGTTGTCACCATCCATGAGGATGAGCAGCTTGTAGTCGACCAGATCATCAAGGATGTCAAGGCGGGTGAGGTGGGTACCGCGCGGGATGCGATGCGCGGCGTGCTGCTGTCGCTGGCTGGGCGCGGCGTGCAAACCGCCATCCTCGGGTGCACCGAGCTTCCCATTGCCCACATGGTGCGCGCCGGTGATGCGCCCAGCGGCGTGCACGCCATCGACACGTCGCTAGCGCTGGCAACCGTCAGCCTGCGCCGTCTGGGCTATTTGTAAATTTACAAATGGTGGGAAAATCGCGCCCACCCTGATGACACGAAGACAACACACCATGCCAAACGCCCGCGTACTGTTTGACCAGCTCAACACCGAATACCTCGCCATCCACAAAGCCAAAGAAGACCTGTTCTGGGACACCTATATGGCGGTCTCCAGCGACGACGCGGGTTTCGCCCGCGCCGAAGGGAACTACAAGAATTTCATCTCTGACCCAGCGCGCCTGGCCGAGGTTCGCGATGCGCTTGCCAGCCTGCCAGACTCCGATACTGACCCCGCAACTACCTCACTGCGCCACGGGCTGAAAGGCTGGCAAGCCCTGTTTGAGACCAATATCGTCGACAACGATGCGGCACGCCAGTTAATGCGCGAACTGATTGCGATGGAGTCCGGGCTGTTTGCCAAACGCCGCGAACTGGTGCTGCAGCACACGAATGAAGCGGGTACTGTCGAAGAAACGACGCTGAGTGGGCTGGCTACCAATATGTCGACCAACCGCAGCGAGGCCGCGCGCAAAAGCTCTGTTGATGCCATGCTGATACTGGAGCGCTGGGTGCTAGACAATGGTTTTCTGGCCATTGTGAAGAAGCGCAACGCCTTTGCCCGCGCACAGGGCTTTGACAATTATTTCGACTTCAAGGTGCAGAAGAACGAGCAGATGGGTTCGGAGCAACTGTTCACCATCCTGGACGATTTTGAAGCGCGCACACGCGACGCCAACACGCGGGCACTGACAGAACTGGTGCGCACGCATGGCGCGGATGCCACCCTGCCGTGGAATCTGCGCTTCCATATCGGCGGCGACATCACACGTCAGTTGGACCCGTATCTGTCTTTCGCCAAAGGTCTGGATCGCTGGATTCGGAGCTTCAGACACCTGGGCATCTCCTACCGCGGCGCCACCATGCAGTTGGACTTGCTGGAGCGCAAGGGCAAGTACCAAAACGGTTTTTGCCACGGGCCCATACCACCCTATTTCAACGCGCAAGGCCAATGGATTGAAGGCCAGATCAACTTCACCGCGAATGCCCAGCCCAATCAAATCGGCAGTGGCGCGCGCTCGATCAATACGCTGTTCCATGAGGGTGGCCATGCCGCGCACTTTGCCAATGTGACGCAAAATGCGCCCTGCTTCTCACAGGAGTTTGCACCCACCTCAATGGCGTATGCAGAGACCCAGTCCATGTTTTGCGACAGCCTGCTGAACGACGCCGACTGGCTCAAGCGCTATGCGCACAATGCCCAAGGCGAGGTCATCCCGGACGCGCTGATCCGCGCCCGCATCCAGAGCGCACAGCCCTTTGCGGCATTTGCCGAACGCGGGATCCTGGTGGTGCCCTATTTCGAGCGTGCGCTGTACCAGTTTACCGAAGACGAGCTGACACCCGAGCGGGTGATCGCGCTGGCCCGAACAACGGAGCTACGTATCCTGGGTGTCGCGACCGGCCCACGCCCGCTACTCGCCATTCCCCACTTACTGAACCAGGAGTCGGCCGCGGCCTATCATGGCTATTTGCTGGCCAATATGGCCGTGTACCAGACACGTGCCTACTTTGAGCGCACCTATGGCTACCTAACCGACAACCCCGCCATTGGGCCCGCGTTGGCAGAGCACTATTGGGCGCGTGGCAACAGCATCAACCACGATGCAACACTGGTAAGTCTGACTGGCGAATCTTTCAACGCCAAATATTTGGCAGACAGTTGCAATCAGACGGCGGACGAGGCATGGGCAGATGCACAGGCCAAGATGGCCGCTGCGGACAAACGCGAGTACCCACCGGCACCCATCTCTGATCTGGATGCCACGATCCGCATCGTGCATGGCGCAGAGCTCATTGCCGACAGCAGTGAGTCAGAACATGCGATGTGTGAACAGTTTGAGCGCTGGGTCGAGCAGCGCTACCCGATGACGACCCCGACCATGGCCTGATTTCGCCGGGGCTACTTGTGGACGGCCATATGCGCTACTTTTTTGTCGAGTAGCACCTCAGGCGCTTCGGCTTCGATCCAGCTTTCATTGTTCAGCCCAGCGTGCAGACGTTGGGTATCCAGATCACCAGTCCACTTGGCCACTACGATAGTGGCCACGCCATTGCCAACCAGATTGGTCAATGCGCGCGCCTCTGACATGAAGCGGTCGATACCCAGTATCAACGCCAGGCCGGCGACGGGCACCGTACCTACGGCCGAGAGCGTGGCGGCCAGCACAATGAAGCCGCTGCCCGTAATACCGGCCGCGCCTTTCGAGGTGAGGAGCAACACCGCCAGCAACGTCAGCTCTTGCGTCAGCGTCATCGGCGTATTGGTGGCCTGGGCGATGAACACCGCCGCCATGGTCAGGTAAATGGAGGTTCCATCCAGATTGAACGAATATCCAGTGGGAATGACCAGTCCCACGACCGATTTTTTGGCGCCGAGGTTTTCCATCTTCTCCATCATGCGCGGCAGCACCGATTCAGACGAAGAGGTGCCCAACACAATCAGCAACTCCTCCTTGATGTACTTGACAAACTTCCACACAGAAAAACCGTGCAGCCGCGTAATGATGCCCAGCACGACGAAGATGAAAATCAGACAGGTCAGGTAGAACGTACCCATCAGCTTGCCCAGCGAGAACAGCGAATCGATACCGTACTTGCCGATGGTGAAGGCCATTGCGCCAAAGGCTCCGATGGGCGCCAGTTTCATGATGATGCCAACGATATCGAACAATACATGTGACAGTTTTTCAATCAGATCGAACACCATGGTGCCGCGCCCGCCAAACTTGTGCAGCGCAAAACCAAACAGCACAGAGAACAGCAGCACCTGCAGGATCTCGCCCTTGGCAAATGCATCGACCACCGAGGTAGGAATCACGTTGAGCAAAAAGTCCACGGTACCCACCATCTTGCCCGGGCCGGTATATGCCGCAATGCCTTTGGTATCCAACGCTGTGACGTCCACATTCATGCCTGTGCCAGGCGCCAACAGGTTGACGGTAACCAGGCCGACGACCAAAGCCAGCGTGCTGACAACTTCGAAATACAGCAGGGCCAGCCCGCCAGTCTTGCCGACTTTCTTCATGTCTTCCATGCCGGCGATGCCGATCACCACCGTGCAGAAGATGATGGGCGCGATGATCATCTTGATCAGCTTGATAAAGCCGTCACCCAGCGGTTTCATGTCGGCGCCGGATTGCGGGTAGAAATGCCCCAGAAAAATACCCAACGATACCGCCACGATCACCTGAAAATACAGGGAGCGGTACAACGGGCGCTTGGTCGAAGATGCGGATATCTGCATAGGGTCTCCAATTGGTTTTATTTGACAGATTTGAACTCAATTCCGCTATCCTTGCACCACCCGCTTTACACAGAGGCAAAAAATGCAGCAGCTTGTTCTTCAATCTCCCTTTCACTGGTCTACCCGCTCAATACTCGCAATGGCTATTGTCGGCTCCGCAATGTGTGCAGTGGCAGGCACTTCGTCGGTCGTCAGCACCGGGTCCGAATCGATTGGCAGCTCTTCCACGTCGATAGAAAAGTCCAGCAATAGCATTTCTGGCGGAGATCACCGCGTAGCGCAGGGCGACTACACCGTCGTCGAGGTGACCGCGCTGGAACAGCGCCCTGGCATATTACGTGTGCATTTACAGGCGGTTGGCGGCACGGATAATTTCTTTTTGCTATTGCCGCGCCTGGCCGCACAGCGCGCAACGCTTGCACCAGGACAGGTGATCGCTGCACAACAGCGGCCCTATGGCATCGCGTTTACAGCAGCGGGCTCCCATGCAGAAAAGCCGGAGCCCTTCTTCCTGGTGCTGGACGATGCGTGGTACCGCGAGTTGGAAAGCCGCGCTATCTCTGGCTAGTTTGGAGTCCGCCATTCGCAACGCCGCGCTAAGTTGTGCCTGGCTCGCCGCATGTACCGCCAACGCCAGTTCGTTGAACTACTGCCAACAAGCCACTGAACCCACCGCTGCAGTGCAGGACCGGCTGATTCGGGTCGCCGCTATCGTCAAACAGACGCTGGATGACTCCGGCCAGAGTCTGGCGCTGATTTCCCGCTCTGGCCTGGCTTTGCAGCGGCTTGGTCAGCGCTACTCCCACGCCGGTGTCAGCCTGAAGGCTAGCCCCAATACACCCTGGTCGGTACGCCAGCTGTATTACGCCTGCGACGCGCAACGACCGAAGATTTTTGACCAAGGCATCAGTGGTTTTGTGCTGGGTGCGGAAGACCCGGCCGAGGGCTACCTCTCCATCGTGCTATTGCCACCAGACGGCGCAGCAGCACTGGAACGGGTCGCGCTGGACGAGCGTCAGGCACTGCAGTTGCTAAGCCCCAACTACAGCGCCAACGCATACGCATTCAGTCTGCGCTACCAGAACTGCAACCAATGGCTGGCAGAGCTTATGGCCGCAGCCTGGGGGGCCATCACACCGGATGCATCGCCTGACACGGAGCCAGATCCACGCAACCAGGCCCAACAATGGCTGCAGACACAAGGCTACCTGCCCACCGTACTCCGCGTGGGCTGGCAACCGCTGATGTGGCTGGCGCGCCAGTTGCCATGGCTGCATAGCGACGATCATCCGCATGAGGATCTGGCGGCGGCGCAATTCCGCGTCAGCATGCCGCAGTCCATTGAGTCGTTTGTGCGTGCGCGCTGGCCCGACGCAGAGCGCATGGAGGTGTGCTACACCGATAGCCGCGTGGTAGTGCGTCGCGGTTGGGAGTCAATTGCAAGCGGTTGCACACCAGCGCAAGGAGATGAAATACGTCTCCTTTAAGCAGGGTGCATCGGTAGTCGAACGCGCAGCATTTGCGAAGCCTGAGCGGGGTCATCGGGATCGGTCACCAAGGTCACTGCCCAGGAATCACCATCCACTTGCGCCGAAATTCCTTCTACTTTGGGCGCCCCAACCAGCGAAACCAAGTAGCGCACCTCGCCATCGATCCCCACAATGCCAATCACAGACCCTAGACAGGCGCCGTCCTGAACACTGTTCCCGGTGTCCTCCGCTACCGCGCAAAACATCCACTCCCCGCCATGCAGTGCGATGCCATCAGTCAGACCCAACGGCACGCTACCTACGCTGCCCAGTTGCAGCACCTGCACGCTCTTAGGTTGCGGCGGCTGGGCCGACAGGCCCGCCAGCCAAGGCGCTATCTGATTCCAGTCATAGCGGATACAGGCATTGCGCGCATCGCCCTTGTTGCCACGTTGCAGCAGCAACAGTTCGCCGCTGACCACGAGAGCGCCTTCAATATTCAAATCTGAAAAGCGTTTGCGCAAAGGCGCATAGAGGGCCGCCAGACTCAGCGTGGCCATCCTGCCGCTGGGAACACCGTGGACGTCCAGTGCCACCACCACGCCGATCTCGCGATTGGGTAGCGAACCAGAACCCAGAGCAAGCAAGGCTCCGGCCGGGCAACCAGGCAAAGCAGGCAGCAGAACCAGCGCTTCCAAGTCAGGTTTTGTTTGCTTGCGTTCACGCTTGTCGTTTGGCAAGCTGCCATCCAGCATACGCAGCAACGCTCCATGAACAGGGGTTGCACCCAGTGCAGCATTGTCATCAAACGCACCGAGGTGCAATTCGTCATCTGCAACCACATAGAAACGTCCTTGCAGATGAACCAGGCCACTGGCCGCGCTCAGGTGGGCTTGCCCACGCGGGTGTTGCAACGGGTCCACCCACAGCAATTGAACAAACTGTGGCCGCAGGCCTTCATTGCTATTGGTGTCTGGCATCATTCCGGCATGGTACCCATAGAAACACCCATACTCTTTACCGCCCACACCGAACCCGATGGCTTGCAAGTGGATGCCTGGTCCAATGTGCCGTTGCTGCTGTCGCTGGAAATGGGCGGAAGCAACTGGCCCAGTTCCTGCCGAAATGGGACTTGCCGTACCTGTATCGGGCAGTTGGTCAGCGGAACCGTCCGCTATGACCTAGAGTGGCCTGGCATCACTACCGAGGAGCAGACCGAAGGCTATGTACTGCCCTGTATCGCGCATCCGTGCAGCGACGTGGCACTGCGGCAAGGCTATTGATATTTCGGGGCAGCTCTCTGGCCTTTAAATCTCGGCAAAGGCGGTTTCAAACTGGTGGCGCTTGGCGCGCAATGCTTCCATTGCGCCGAACTGCATCACATCTGCCAGCAGACCGAAGGCGGCGGTCCATGCTTCACGTACTTCGTCAGTGAACTTATCACCTAGGCCAGCACTCAGCGTAGTTAGCAGTGCGGTGCCAACCGTCACATAGTGTTCATCCTGCACGCCATAGTTCACGTGGTGGGCGCCCAAATTGCGCAGTACCGGGGCCAATGCATCCAGATCACTCAGGCCGGCCACGGCTGAATTCAGCACCGATATCAGCATGCGACCCTGTGTTGCCATATCGCCCTTGAACATGGGGCGCAGCGCTGGGTCCAGCGTGAACAGCTGGTTGTAAAAGATCTCAGCAGCAGTTTCTGCGATCGGACGCACGTGTTCAAAAGACGATTGCACGAGAGTGATTTGATTTTGGTTCATGGTCGCGGTTCCTCAAGATTTTATTTTTGACGTTGCACACACCACAAGATCTGTGCCAACAGAAAAATCCAATAAAATCAACAGCTTACAGAGGCCTACACGGCAAAGTCTGTCGGCGTTTACAGACAGGAAAACACACACACACTGAAAAAAACCAGAAAAATCAACAACTTACGTTGTCTGCACGGGCAGACAGATAGACAGCGCTGGCTAGGCAGTCTTGAATTGCGCAGGTTCCAGTAGGTGGCGCGCCATCAACGCATAGAAATCGGTCCTGTTGCGCTGGGCCAACTTGGCCGCTGCAGCAACGTTGCCGTTGGTGATCTTTAGCAGGCTGCTTAAATAGTCGCGCTCAAAGCTGCGGCGCGCTTCATCCAGCGACTGCAGCTCGGGCCCGGTATTGCTCAACGCGCCTTGCACCAGCGTGAGAGGGATCACGGGCCCATTGCTCATTACGACGCACTTTTCCACCACGTTTTGCAGTTGCCGCACATTGCCCGGCCAGGGAGCGGCGCTGAGCGCTTCCAGGCCACCCGGCGCAAAGGTGTTGACCGGACGTCCGTAGCGCAGGGAAAGGCTATGCACAAAGTAATTGGCCAAGAGCGCAATGTCTTCGCGTCGCTGCGCCAACGGAGGGAGCGTCAAACTCACCACATTGAGGCGGTAGAAAAGGTCTTCGCGAAAGCGCCCTGCAGCGACTTCGCCCTCCAGCACGCGGTTGCAGGCGGAAATCACCCGCACATCCACCCGGTGCGACCTGCTGGCGCCCACGGGGCGCACTTCGCGCTCCTGTAAAACGCGCAGCAACTTGACTTGCATGGCCGATGGCAAATCAGCAACCTCGTCCAGGAAAAGGGTGCCGCCTTGCGCGCTGGTAAACATGCCAGGGTTTTCCCGCACGGCTCCGGTAAATGCGCCCTTCACATGTCCAAACAACTCCGACTCCACCAGGTTCTCCGGAATCGCGCCGCAATTGACGGCCACAAATTCGCCCCGTGCGCGTAGGCTGGAGGCGTGCACGGCGCGGGCCAGCAACTCTTTGCCGGTACCGCTTTCGCCATGGATCAGGATGGACGCGTCGCTTTGCGCCATGCGCCGCGCTTCGGCCAACAACTTTTCCATCCGCGGGCTGCGGGTGATAATGCCTTCGCGCCACGACTCACCTGGAACGCCCCCTGGCATCTCGGCACCCAGCGCACTGGACACTGTGATGGCGCGGTTCACTTCCTGCAGCAAGGCATTGCGCTCAAACGGCTTGGTGATGTAGCCAAATACGCCCTTTTGCATGGCCTGCACTGCATCCGCGATCGTGCCGTTGGCTGTCAGAATAACGACTGGCAACAGGGGGTAGCGGCGGTGTAAAGCGGTAAACAATTGCAACCCATCCATGCCAGGCATGCGCAAGTCTGTGACCACCAGATGCGGCACTCTGTGGTCCAGTTGTGCCAGTGCTGCAGCACCGCCATCTGCCACACTGACGTCATGCCCCTCATAGCGCAGTTGCATGGCAATGGTTTTGAGCAGGTCAGCGTCATCGTCAACGACCAGGATACGGGCCATACGTCTTTCGCTTCAGGCAGAGAGCTTGAACGGGTTGAAGTCTGTACCACGGTCGTAATAGTCTTCGTTCTCACGCCGCTTCAGGAAAGCCACCACCTTGTAGGTGACGGGCGTCATCACAATTTCCCAACCCGTCTTCAAAAAGTACTGCGCGACCGCAACCTTGATGACGTCTTCAGTTTGCCAAATGCCGTAGAAAGCAATGAAGTAGAACAGCGACGAATCCACCAGCTCGCCAATCAGCGTGGAACCTATCGTGCGGCTCCACAGCCACTTGCCCTGCGTCGCAATCTTCATTTTCGCCAGCACATAACTATTGGCGAAGCTGCCGCACCAGAATGCAATCATCGAACCCGCCGCAATACGCCATGCGTTGCCAAATACGGTCTCCAGCGCGGGCTGGTAGCCTTTCATGTAGTCGCTGGGGCCGGGTGGCAGGCTTACCACCACCCAGGCCATGAAAGACGCAAAGGCCAGCGCGCCAAAGCCGGCCCATACGACACGGCGGTCACGCCCGTAGCCATAGACCTCGGTCAGGATGTCACCAAAGATGTAGCTGATGGGGAAAAACAGAATGCCCGCACCGAACGGCGTAGGACCCAACAGCGGCAGGTCTACGACGGCTTGCTTGGCCGCACCAATAAAGTTGGAGCACAACAGAACGCAGACAAAAGCGGCCATCACGAAGTCGTAATAGAGGTAATTGCGTTGAACATGAATTACAGGGGTCGCAGGGGTCATGCAAGGCTCTCCTGAGGGGATAGGCGGGGTGGGCACATTCTGCAGCAAATTGCGCGCGCGCCGAAGCGCACAATTTGGGTGGACGATAGCTGACAGAATTGCGCGATTTGAAATCCGGATTGTTGTCGTTACGGACTTACCCTAAACTAGCCCAACAAATAACGCAGAATTTCTGCCTTCCATGACCACTGTAGTCTTTGCTGATCTCGTTGGCAGCACCAGCATGTTCGAACGGCTGGGGGATGAGACAGCCTCGCGTTTTGTCACCCAACTGGCCAGCACCCTGAGCCAGTTGTTCGCACAACACCAGGGCCGCGTGGTCAAACTGCTGGGGGATGGCCTGTTTGTCGTGTTCCAGGAAGAAGGCAATGCGGTAGCAGCCTGCATCAGCATCCAGAACTACTTATTGGAAAAACGCATCCAGCCCGGTGGTACTGGCGCTCCGGTACAAATGCAGATGGGTATTGAATCGGGCGAAGTTGTCGAGATCGACGGCGACTGCTTTGGTGACACCGTAAATTCAGCCGCCCGACTTGCCGATCTGGCTGGCGCAGCGCAAATTTTGACCACCGAAAACGTCTGGAAAGCATTGCTGCCGGTTCAGCGAGCATCCCTGCGCAGCATGGGGCCGATGTATTTGCGTGGTCGGGCCGAAGCCAGCCATGTCTACCGCGTGGAATGGCAGCCTGGACGCGACGAAGACTCCACGATGGCCGGGAGATCCATGTTTTCGCCCCAGAAAACCGAATCCCTGGAAATGGTATTCGGCGCAACCTCTTTGCACTTCGACTCCAAGAGCCCCAAGATTTCCCTGGGGCGCCTCTCAGAGGCGGCACTCACTATCAACGACCCGCGCGTTTCCCGTGTGCACGCCACACTGGAATGGCGGGGAGGGCACTTCTTGCTGACGGACACGTCCAGTTTTGGTACCTGGGTGTATCTGGGCAACCAGACTGAGGCCGTGATTTTGCGCCGCACCGAGTGCTACCTGGTAGGCAGCGGCCAGATTGTTCCAGGCTGCGACAGAACCGATGAGAATGCTCCTGTGATCACTTTTTCCATCCGCACCTAGAGCCTGCACTGCATGAGCCTCAAAAAACTTGGTCGTTACGACTTGCAACGGGTCCTGGGCAAAGGTGCCATGGGCATGGTCTACGAAGGCCGTGACCCCAATCTGGAACGCCGCGTTGCCATCAAGACCATCAAGGTAGAAAACCTGTCGGCTGAAGAAGCCGCCGAATACGAAGTGCGCTTTCGCACCGAGGCACGGTCTGCCGCCCGCCTGCAGCACCCCAACATCGTCAGCGTCTACGACTCGGACCGCGACGGAGACATTGCATTTCTGGTGATGGAGTTCATCCAGGGGGATGACCTGAAACACCACCTGGACAAGGGCGATGTCTACTCGCTGGAGCAGACCCTTGCCATCATGGGCGACCTGCTGTCCGCGTTGGACTATGCACACCGCCAGAACATTGTCCACCGTGACATCAAGCCTGCCAATTTGCTGATTGAGCCCAGTGGCCGGATCAAACTGACCGACTTTGGTGTGGCGCGCATCCAGGACTCCGGTGATGTTACGCGCACGCAAGGCTCGATGGTCGGCACGCTCAAGTACATGTCGCCGGAGCAGGTGCAAGGCCAGCCCATCGACTCCCGCGCCGACCTTTTCGCAGCGGGCATCGTGCTGTACCAGTTACTCACCAGCAAGCGTCCGTTTGACGGTAGAAGCGACTTCGACATCATCCAGCAAATCGTCGGCAAACCGCATGTGGATCCGTCCACCATCAATACCCAATTACCCACGGCCATAGATGCCGTCATGGCACGCGCTTTGGCCAAAACCCGGGATCAGCGCTACGCCACAGCGCAGGAATTCAACGCAGCGCTACAAGCTGCTGCCCGGGACGCATCGGACCCGACGGTTGTACCCCCTGCTGGCAAGCGCATGGGCGGCAGCGGCTCCACTTGGACTTCTGGCACCCATGGTGTAGGCGGTACGGGCACCAAGCCCGGCAGCATGGCCGGTTTTTCAGGGTCCACGGTGACCCAAGAAGTGGAGCTGGTCTATTGGAAGGACATCAAAGATTCGGAAGACATGGAGGACTTCGAGGGCTTTCTGACCCGTTTTCCTACCGGAATTTATGCGGACCTGGCGCGGCGGCGTCTGAAAAAATTGCATGCGCTGGCGGGGGATGGCTCCAGTGGTGGCTCCGGCACTATCCTGGTAACGCGTGCGGTTAAACCTGCTACTCCAGAGCTATCCCAGCCTGCAACATCCACTCCTTCCGATGACGAGGCTACCCGGGCATTGCCAAGGAAATCGGTTGTCACCGAACCGGCTGCAGTGAGCAGCCCCCCAACTCCCACCGCAACCCCAGTTGAAGCACCAGTCGCCACTAAGCAACCACCTTCGGTGCAGCCGGAAGCGGTAGCACCGACCGTAACTGCTGCACTGGAACCTGAAGTTGCCAGCCCCGGCAAGCGTTCACGCAATGTGATTTTGGGTTTGCTGCTACTGGCCGGTGCGGGCATTGGGTACGCGCTGCTGTCGCGCACGGATACGCCAGCGCCCGTTATTGCAACGCCGGAAGCCAGTCATCCCCAAGATGCCGCATCGGCACGTGCACTGCCCGCCAGCGCGGCCGCCTCCAGCGCGGTGGCAGATAGCGCATCCGCGCCTGCGCCAGCGGCCTCATCACCCGCAAAGGTGCCATCCAAACCCGGCTTACCGTCTGTTGGCACAGCGAAGAAGCCGGAAAAGGATGCCATGCCACAGAGCAAACCTTACGCACCCGTAACGCCGGGCCCCAATCCACCCGCGAACACCGGCCGGGCGACGGCTGGTGCTTCTTCGCCCGTCCATGCCAGCGAGCCTGCCAAAGCCGCCGAAAGTCCTGGCACCAACCCGGAAAAAATTTGCGAAGGCCGCTGGTTCATCGCCTACCAGCTTTGCATGACCGAGCAATGCAACAAAGATGCCTTCAAAACCCAGAAAATTTGCGTAGATCGCCGCGCGATGGAGCAACGCAATCTTGAACAAACCAAACCCCGATAAAACTGCTGTATGAAATCGTTATTTCTCGCCCTCGCTATCGTCGCAGTCATTGCCTTGACCGCCTGTTCCAAAACCGAGACTCCGCCCACCGCCGCAGCGCCTGCGCCACAGGCCTACGATTTGGTGGCCGCCAATGCCAAGGGCTTCACCGTCGGCGCCATGATGGGTGTCAACACGGTGTATGTCTTGTTTGACCCGCAGTGTCCGCATTGTGGCCACCTGTGGAATGCGAGCCAGCCTTTGTTGGCCAAGGCGAGATTTGTGTGGGTTCCGGTCGCCATCATCAATGGAAACAGTGCGCCGCAAGGCGCTGCCTTGCTGAGCGCGCCGAATCCGGCAGAGGCTATGACCCTGCATGAAGCGTCCATATTGGCCGGTACTGGTGGCACGCTGCCGCGCGGTGGCACACCCGCGGACCTGGAAGCCATCATCAAGAAAAACACCGAGCTGTTCGGCAGCTTGAATCTGGAGTCTGTGCCTTTTTTGGTAGCGCGCAACCAGCAAACTGGCCAGATCGTTTCTCACAGCGGCGCCATGGATACCGCGTCGCTCGCCCAGTTGCTAGGCCTGAACGCCAATTAGAAGCGGGGCTACAGTGCCTCTTGGGTCAACAGTTCACCCAGGCGTTGCCGGAGCAATTTGCTCACGCTAAACCTGCTCTACCAAAGCAAGCACCATCCATTTTTGTGTGCCCACGCTGCAAGCGGCAACCCCAGCACTCAATTCTGAGTTCACGGTACACGAGGAATGTTGATGACACGACAACTTGTGCCCTTGCACGCGCCCGACATCTCGGCGCTCGCCAAATCCCTGAAGACCCAACTGGACGCGCGGCCCGCCGACGCCAAGCCGGGCCCTGGCCATCTCGAGTTGCTGAACATGCTGGCCCGCGCGGCTGGACACAGCAATTTCCAGTCATTCAAAGTAGCTCCACCGCCACCTGAGGCAGCGCCCGCGCCTGCCGTGGTGCCTGTGGATCTGACCACCCTACCACCCATGCTGCGCAAGACCCTGATGCAGTTCGACGCGGCGGGCCGACTGGTGCGTCTGCCGAATAAATTCTCGGTACAGCAGCTGGCCATGTGGGCAATGTGGAGCCGGTTCGTGGTGCGGCGCCAATACACGGAGAAGGAAGTGAACCTGATACTGAACGCGCACCACGCGTTTGGGGATCCGGCCACACTGCGGCGCGAGCTGGTGAACATGAAATTGATGGGCCGCAAGAGCGATTGCAGCCAGTACTGGAAAGTGCCGCAACGCGCCAGTGAAGAGGTACGCGGTTTTCTGAAAGCACTGCGTCAGGGCAATACGGTGTCACCACCGCGCCAGCCCCGAGCGCGCACTACGGCCTAAACTCGAAACCCATCACCCAACGGAGCGAACGATGATTACCTTGTGCGGCATGGCCCTTTCCAATTACTACAACGTCGTGAAGATGGCTCTGCTGGAAAAGGGCGCGCCGTTTGAGGAAGAACTGGTCAAGACACTCAGCACGGATGAAGCCGTTCTGAGTGCTTCGCCCCTGGCCAAGATACCGTTCATTCGAACACCCCACGGCACCATGTGCGAAAGCCATGCGATCCTGGCGTACATTGAGTCGACCCATCCCACGCCTGCGCTGCTGCCCGAAGACCCATTCAAGGCAGGCAAGGTACAAGAGATGATGGCCTTCATTGACCTGCATCTGGAATTGGTTGCGCGCGAGCTGTATTCGCAGGCCTTCTTTGGCGGCACCGTGAGCGAGTCCACACAGGCCCGTGTGCGCAAGCAACTCGACAAGAACATTTCCGGGCTCAAGCGGCTGGTGAAATTTTCACCCTATATCGTTGGCGACAGTTTCACGATGGCGGACATCGTGGCCTTCAACAATCTGCCCCTGGTTGGCATGGCGTCAAAGATCGTCTACGGCGAAGACCTGTTGGTCAGCGCAGGCGTTGACTACAAGCCCTTTTTGAAACTGGTGGGAGAACGTGCATCGGCGCAAAAAGTAGTGGCAGACCGCAAGGCGGCCACTACCAAGCCCTGAATACCTAGCGTGTGATCAGCACGGGTATGGTGGATTCGTGCACTACCCGGTCGGCGACGCTGCCCAGCATCAGCCGCGCGATTCCAGAGCGGCCATGGGAGCCCAGTACGATCAGGTCTGCGCCCACTTCTTTGGCGCTTTGCACGATGCCCGCTGCTGGCGCTACCTCCTCCACCAGGCGCACCTGCAGCGCAATCGCAGCGCCATCCTGCTTGCACAACGCATCGACAACGGAGTGCGCCCGCGACGCCTGTTCATGGGCTACATCCATGTACGCCTGAAAGCCCATCGGATTGATCTCGCCAATGCCCACATACGGATAGGGATCCGCCACATACACGGCTGTGAGCTTGGCGCCATGCACCCGAGCCAGACCTACCGCCAGTTGGGCCGCGTGCTCGGAAGCGGCTGAGCCATCGGTGGCAATGAGAATGTGCTTGAACATGGTGTGCTCCTTTTGGTAAAAAATCAGACCGCTCCGCGGCCTTTCTGGCTGACGAAATAAACCACCTTGCGGGCGCGCTGCACATCGCCAATCGGCCGATGCGCTGCCAATGCTTGCCATGGATCAAACACACCGGCGTCAATCTGTTGTGCCAGCGCTTGCCCGGCGGCCGATTGGCAATCCTGTTTGGGCAAAGTCAAACGCGCCACCGCGGTGTACGGGCTAGGCCAGTTGATGGAGGCGTCTTCAATCGGTGTCAGTGCTTCGCTGACAAAAGGCTGCAGTTGCAAATCCCACTGCAACTCACCCTTGGACAAACGGGCCGAGAAATCCGCGCCCCAATCGGCCTTGGCTATGGGATTGGGCGCTCCATTGCTTCCCGCGGGTACCAGCCGCACCCGCACTGCAAACGGGCCATTGGCGATAGGCACTGCGCTGAACAGGTTTTCAGTCGCAAAGCCACCGAAGGATTTGCCTGCCGTCTTGAGCAGACGCAACAAAATTCCCGGCGCCTTGAACAGGCCGTAGCGCTTGTACAGGAATTTCAACAAGGCCCCCTCGCCCATCGATGCAGCGTGTACAAACGCGACAAACTCATCGCTCTTGGGAAACGCGAACTGCTCCTGGTTGATCAGCAGGAAGTCCTGGCTCTTGGCTGGCCCGTTGCCCAGTGCCGAATCACCCTGCACGCCCAGCACCTTGATCGCAAAGCCACGGATATCGGGCTTGCTGTCAGACGCGCGGTCCATGGCGCCATTGCTGAGGCGCACCCAAGTCTGAAAGGTGCCAGGTGCTGCAAAGATGCCCTGCCGCGCAAATTCGGGCAAGTTGTCCAACACCTGCAGGCTGCCTTGCGCGCCGGTGATTTGTTTGCGGTGCAGCGCGCGTCCCGCGCCATAGCGCTTGGATTTGCGCTCCTGGATGGCGGTGAATATGCGGCCGTAACCCTCAAACCGCGCGACCTCATCCGGTGCGATTTGCTCTTGCCACTGCGTGCTGGGTGTCATCGACTGGACCATGGGGTACCT
>JAYWAV010000098.1:0-6401 GCA_043782015.1 Rhodoferax sp.
GACTTCGAGAATCACACGCTATCGCAGCTAGCGAGCGATTTGGATGCAGTCGTGAACGCAGTAGGCAGCCGAAAGCAATTCCATCGCATTGGCTTAGTTGGTCTGAGCGAGGGGGCGCATATTGCAGCAGAAGTCGCCGCTCGGGATCCTGAACTTGTGAAGTTCATAGTTTCACTCGCTGGTACTGGCCTAAAAGGCACTGACATGTTGTTGCTTCAAGACAGGGTATGGGCGAAAGACCATGGTGCGAATCCTGCCGAAGTGGAGCAACTCATGGTCTACGTACGCAATTACTACGAAACGATTGTTGCCCACAGTGAGGTCCAACCGCGCATAGAAGCGCTAAAGACACTTTACGATCGACTTTCACCCGCGGAAAAGTCGCTGGTGGCGAAGCACAAGATGAATGAAGGCACGCTGTCCTTGTCATGGGCTGAAAAGCCATTTCTTCGCGCGTCACTTATCTCCAACCCGCAGGACGCATGGCGCAGGGTGAGATGCGCCGTACTTGCACTCAATGGCGGCCTCGATCATCAGGTGCCTGCAAAGGAAAACCTAGCTGGGATCGTCAAAGCGTTGCACAAGGGCGGAAATCCAGATGTGGATTCCGCTGAATTGACTTCACTGAATCATTTGTTTCAAACTGCGAAAACAGGTTCAGAAGACGAATACGGGAAGCTTGATGAGACCATTGCTCCGATCGTCTTGAATCGAATCACGCAGTTCGCAACAAAGCAGCGGTGAGTGATAACTGCTCCAAAGCCAGTATCAAATGTCACCTGCGGGCCACATCGTTCAGATCATGACCCTATGTGATTTTGTTGGGTGCGGCAGGAAGTCAGACTTTTTTTGAGAGTATTGATTTGTCTACTTCACGATTCAGGAAACAGTCGCACCGTACGATTGGTCTAATCGCGCTCGCGCTGTTTGCGACTATCAGCGGCGTCTCAGCATGGGGGCAGTCAAACGACGCATTGCCGAATGCCGACGCATCTGCGGCAGCATCTGTAAGCGCGCGTGAAATTGACAGCCTACTGTCTAAAGCCTTTAGGCCCGGAGAGCCCGGCGCTACGGTGATTGTTTCGCAGCACGGTGTCATTCTGTTCCGAAGAGCGTATGGCTTAGCCAATGCTGACACGAAAGAACCATTGCGCCCAGAACTTCCCCTTCGCACGGGTTCTGTTACCAAGCAATTTACAGCGGCGGCGATCATGCTGCTCGTGGAGCAAGGAAAGCTTTCGTTGGGGGACGAAATTGGGAAGTATTTCCCTGACTATCCAGAACACTCTCGACACGTAACCATTGAACACTTGCTAACGCATACGTCGGGCATAAGAAACTACACCGAACTACCGAACTTTGGCGCGGTTCTTACGAAAGACGTGAGTGTCCATGACGCCGTCGCGTTTTTCAAAGACTTTTCCCCGCAGTTTCAGCCGGGGTCCCGCTTTTCGTATAGCAACTCAAATTACTTTCTGCTCGGAGCCATCATTGAGAAAGTGTCCGGAATGCGCTATGCAGACTTCATGCGACTGCAGATTTTCCAGCCGCTGGGAATGCGCAGTACAGAGATTGAAAGCGCTGCGAGTCTGGTCGCTACTGCCGTTGGCTACACGCAAGGCAGAAAGACAATCACCGGTGTACCCTACTACAGCATGTGCTGGCCTTTCTCGGCCGGGGCCCTTCGCACCAGTGTTGATGATCTCGTACTCTGGGACAACGCTATCAGAGCAGGCTTGCTTCTAAGACGCGAATCGTGGGACCGGATGGCCACAGACTACACGCTAACTGGCGGTAAACACACAGGCTACGGTTATGGCTGGTTCATTCGCCGACTCGTTGGCAGCAATGCACTTCAGCATGGTGGTGACATCGGAGGCTTTAGCGCGGACACATGGCGTTTCCCTAAAGAGGAGATTTACGTTGCTGTGCTCTCCAACAGTGACTCCCACGAACCCGCACCGGACGCCATTGCAGAAAAGATTGCAAAGATAATTTTGCGAAATTAGCGCTGTCTCATTGGTGCAAGGCTCAGAGCATTTGGAATTCCCAGTGGCTACTTTCTATGCAACGGTATCGGTCCGAATTTGAAGCTCGTTTGGACTGGAGCTTTTGCTTCAAATCACCTTGAATCGGAATGTGGGATAGTCCTTCCTACTTATGCCAACAACTGAACTTCCAGCCAATTGCCCTAACTGCGATGCGCCCGTGTTTGGGCCGTATTGTGCTCAGTGTGGGCAGGAAACCGTCATCGGCAAGTTGCGGTTACGTGATTTTTCGCATGAGTATTTGCAAAATTTCGTCGCTGTTGAGGGGCGTCTGTGGCGTTCACTATGGTTGTTGATTAGCCAACCTGGTCAGCTGACTCTTGAATTTTTGGCTGGCCGACGTCGGCGGTATGTGCGGCCGATTCCGCTGTACTTGAGTTTGAGCTTTCTGATGTTTGTGATGCTGGCCTTAACTCCATCCGATTCATTTTTTAAATTCGACGACGCAAGCACCTTGTCGGCGACTACGTCCGCGACAATTTCTGGCCAAGCCCCTTCGAAAACCCAATCTGCAACGCCACCCACCAAAGCCAATTTGCCCTCGCTGGAAACTGTGGAACTTCAATTGGGTCTACCGCAATGGCTTAGGCCACTTGGCGAGCGCTATTACAGAGCGGTACAAAAACTGAACGATGACCCGCGCGCGGCCTCACAGCGGCTGCTGCCGGTCGTGCTGGCAAAGCTGCCATATGCCGTATTCATGTTGGTGCCGTTGTTTGCGTGCAATACACTCTTGTTGTATAGAAGACGCAAGCGAGGCTATGCGGAGCACTTCCTGTTCGGCTTGCATCTGCACAGTTTCGTTTTCTTGACCGTACTTGGTGGCCAATGGCTGGCGGCAGACACATTGGCAGCGGCATTATTTTGGTCTTGGCTGATCTACCTGACACTGGCGCTGCGTCGCTTTTTTGGAGGACGCTGGTTGCCGCAGGTATTGCGGGCCCTTATCCTGATGGCGGTCCACTCGATCATGCTGGCGATAGCATTGGCACTGGCGCTGGTCATCTCACTTCCTGCAATTTGATCGTGCACTCCGCTGATTCTGCTGAATATCCGGCAGGGGTCTGGAATATCCGACTCGGCTACATCACATTAGATCACTTCAAATAACAGCACACCCGATGCCAACCACTCACTCAAGCGAATTGCCAGAAGGCTCTTTTCTCAAACAATACGAGCTCAGTGGCGCGTATACAGACTGTTATTACATGGACTTGCCGAACGCCATCACCATGGCCGATTACGTTACCGCCTTTTACACCACCCCACTATTCAAAATCGAACGCCAAATCCTCGCGCTTATCTTAGGGAAGCGGACAACAGATATGAATGCCCAAGAACTTGCGCTCGGACAAATATCCGAATTTTCGGCGTGGCGCGTCGAAGACAGAGCGACCAATCAATTGTTGCTATGTGACGTTCTCGGTAGAACAAGATCTTGGCTCATGGTTAAGTCAATGGACAGCGCCACATCAAGGTCAACCCGGCTCTACTTCGGCTCCGCAGTTGTACCAAAGTCGAGGTCTTCAAATGGCGAAACGTCATTTGGCATTGCCTTCCATGCCCTATCTGGCTTTCACCGGCTATATACAAAGGCACTAATGCATGCAGCGCGATCAAGGCTATTGAAAGTAGCGTCATGAGCCATCCGCCCGACAGCTCATCTTGCTACCTGCCTAACTAGTCGGCCGACACGGACACACAATATCAAGTTGCCGATTCGCGGCGTGTATTACGCGCGTGCGGTCTCACTTTTAACCAACATTTGAGTGTCTCCTTAAGAGCGCGACAAATGTCGGGTATCAACCCACTGCAGCCAAAACCTCCGTCAATTAAAAAGTCGTCCTACGCAGCAAAAGAGCCAAGCTCCCGCCGGGTTTATATGCGGCGAGCCTGTCAGCTTTGGGGCGTTGAATTCGAAGTTGATGTCACGCAGCTA
Source organism: Rhodoferax sp. (assembly GCA_043782015.1). GTDB lineage: Bacteria > Pseudomonadota > Gammaproteobacteria > Burkholderiales > Burkholderiaceae_C > Allorhodoferax. The sequence continues at coordinate 3,988 of JAYWAV010000098.1, forward strand.
CGTTCATTACCGCCTCAATCCGGCAGCCTTCAGGGTCAATCACGAATGCCGCGTAGTAGTTCGGGCCGTAGTGCGGCCGTAGCCCTGGCGCGCCATTGTCAGTTCCACCATGGGCCAGCGCCGTCGCATAAAACTGGTCGACGGCGTCACGGGAGCCAGCGCCGAATGCGAGATGGAACCCCGGGCCCGGAGGATGCGCGCCATCGTTGATGAGGCTGAGCAACAGTTTGTCTCCCTGCCCGGGAAACCCATAGCCCACTGATCGGGGGCCATCCCATACGCGGACTTGCCCCAGTGGCGCAAGTGCCGCGTCGTAAAAGCGTGCCATAGCCTTCAGGTCGGTGACACCTAGGGAGATGTGGTGCAGCAGGGGAGCCGTCATGCGAAGCAAGTGGATGGGATGGCTTGGTTTGATGTTTGCGCTCACCAGAAGTTGAAGCGCTTGCCGATCTGCATGAAGATGTTGCGGTTGTCGCCGCTACCTGCGGCCAGGCCCAGATAGATGTCGCCGATCTTGCTGTCCAGCGCCAAAAATACTGTGCCGCTGTATTTGGCGGAGCTGGTGTTGGAGTGAATCCACGCGTCGCCCGCCTCGGCCACCAGGCCCACATAGGTGGGTGAGCGGAATATGCCGACATTGACCAGCTGGTACATGTAGGTGGCCTGCACATGGGCCAGACGGTCGCCGCTGAACTGGCCCAACCGGAATGCGCCCATGCTCTGGAAGCCACCCAGGTACAGCGGGTACAACACGGTAGGCGCAACGCAGGCGCCACAGTTGTCAACGTAGTCTGCGCCCAGATTGGCGCCAATGTTGATGACGTGTGGCCCGAAGTGACCTGCCCACTTGGCATTGATCCGCTCGCTGGCAAAGTTGGTACCTGTGATCGAATGGTCCATCGATACGTTCAGAAAATAGCCTGTGGTCGGGAACGTCGGCGAGTCCAGTGAATCGGCGGTGTACTGGGCTTTGAGTCCGGTAAAACCCAACTGCAGATCTTGCAATGTGTACGTGGTGTTGGTGCCGCCGGGGTCGCTGAAGATCACCGTCTTGGCAGTGTCGATGCTGAGCTGTGACTGATTGACCACCACACCCAGCTTGATATTGGAAACCTTGCTCAGGTTCCATGACATGTTGGCGCCCAGCTCCTGGGTCTGCTGCGTGGAGAACGCCAACTTCTGCGCCACCAGCGTGTCGGGCCGATAGAGCGGTTGTACGCTGGAGTTGTAAGTGGCGTAAGCGTTGATGCCCCAGCTTTCACCCATGGGCTGGAACAGGCGCACCGCCAGCTCGGTTTGCGTGCCGCCACGCACGTCGATGCCCAACTCCAGCCCAGAGGGCGTGAGCCACGGCCTGCGGTAGCCCATGCCGATGGAGAACAGGTTGGTGCCGCCAAACTCGGACGACAGTCCCAGGCTGGTTTTGAAAAAGTGCGGGCCATACGGTTTCTCGTTGACATCGACTACCAGCTCATAAAACTCGTCGTTGACCTGGTGTAACTGGTAGTTGATGCGCTCGAAGTTGCCAGTGGTGTACAGATCGTCAATCTGCGCGCCGACTTCCTTGGCATGGTATTCCTTGTCCTTCAGCGTGGACAGGCGTGTTTCGATGTAGCTGGCCGGCACATTCTCGTTGCCGGTGACGCGGATGCGGCTGAGCTTGATCTCGCGCTGCTGGAAATTCGGAGAAGGGCCGTAGGCCGGCGGTTTGTTGCTGCCAGCGGTTTGTGCCAATTTTTGAAACTGTTCGTCGTGTTCAGCCACGGCGCTTTCGCCCACCAGAATAACTAGCTTGGATTTTCCAAAATCCGTGAATGCGATATTGACGAGCTGCGGGTTCACCAGGATGTCCTGCGGGCGCATCAGCGCGATGCTGCGGCGCTCATTTTGCGTGATCAGCAGATCCAGCATGCGGTTGGCCACGGTCAGCGCGTTGTCAGACGCCAGGTGCTGGTTCTCCGGTTCTTTGAGGCCCAGGTACGACACAACGAGCACGTCCGCGCCTTCGTGCAGCGCCACCTCCACCGGCACGTTGGACACCAGCCCGCCGTCCACATAGGTCTCGCCATCAATCTCCACCGGCGCAAACACGCCGGGCGCCGCCATGCTTGCGCGGATTGCCAGGTGCAGCGGCCCACGGTCAAACACTTTCATGCCGCCGTCACGGTAGCGCGTCGCCACCGCGCGAAACGGAATCTTCAGATCGTCAAAGCTGCCGTTGGGTGCCACGTTGCTAGTCAGTTCCTGCAACAGCGTCAAAAACCGCTGCCCATCGCTGACGCCCCGCGCAAACGTCAGCGCGCCATCCTTCAGGCCAAACTCGATATTGATGGGGTACTTCTGCTCGTAAGCGCGTACGCGGTTGGAAAGGTCTTTGCGCTCCACCTGGTCCAGCGCGACGCTCTCCGGGTCCA
>JAYWAV010000099.1:0-6381 GCA_043782015.1 Rhodoferax sp.
TTTACATATCCGGATGGAAGAAAGCAGCGGCGGGCTTCGTTGTCTTGTTTGTAGGGGCCAGATTGGCTGGCTCCGCAAATGGAATGAAGGAGCTCATCATGTTCAAACGTCAAACTCTGGTTCGTAGCGCCATTGCCTCCGCTGTGTTGTCTGCAGGCCTGCTCACGGTGGCTGCGCAGGCAGGCCCATTGGGTGGTGCGCTGGGTGGTCTGTCCGGCGGTGCCATGGGCGGTTTTGGCCCTGGCAGTATGAATGTCGGCGGCATGGCTTCGGGCCAAGGCGCGTTCTCCAATAGCACCAGCACGATACTGCCGCGCGGCGACAAGGCATTGAAAGCCGCTGGTCAGGCCAGCGCTGAAGGACAGGCGGCCGCCTCGAATGGCACTGCGGCAACGGCAGGCAGTGCAGCAGGTGCTGCGCAAGCGGCCCATGGAGCCCCGACCGCTGCGAGCAACCAGGCTGCCGGTACACAGCAAGCCGCAACGACCCAGGCCAACGGTGAGGGTACTGCGACACGCCAGGGACTGTTCAGCCGCAGCGCAGATGCAAAGGGTGCGTTGTCGTCCAGCACCAGCCCGCTGACAACCAGCGCCGCTGGAAATGGCAATGGCGAAACCAGCATCACCAAGGCACCGGCAGCCACAACGACCACGGCAACCCCTGCGGCCACCGCACCTGCGCCCGCTGCAACAGCCGCACCCTCAACCGCTCCGACCCGCCACGCGCAAGCGTCGGCCAACGGGCAAGGTGCCGCCCAGGTCTCGCGTGACAACACCCCAGTGCGCGGCGACGCATCGGGCCAAGGATCAGCCCAGGGCTCGGTAAGCCGTTAAGCCATTGCCGCTACTTGCAATAAAAATAGCTGCTAACGCGCGTGGAATGTGCGTGAGCAGCTATTGAATTTATAGCAAAAAGATTTTCCCCGGGTTCAAAATATTGTCCGGGTCCAGCGCGCGCTTGATGGTGCGCATCATGTCCACCGCGCCGCTACCGGTCTCTTCCAGCAGGAAACCCATCTTGTGCAAGCCGACGCCATGCTCACCGGTGCAGGTGCCGCCCAACTTCAAAGCACGTGTGACCAGTTGGTGGTTGAGACTTTCGGCCAGTTCGCGTTCCGAGTCTGAGTTGGGGTCAATCAAATATCCCATGTGGAAATTGCCGTCGCCCACGTGGCCCACCAGAAAGTAGGGGATGCCGGCCTCTTGGGCCTCTGTCACCGAATCCAAGAGCGCATCGGCCAGCCGCGAGATCGGCACACAAGTGTCGGTGGTGATCGCCTTGCAGCCAGGGCGCGATTGCACGCCCGCAAAGTAGGCGTTGTGCCGTGCAGTCCAGAGGCGCGTGCGCTCCTCGGGTGTTGCAGCCCATTCAAAAGCGGCACCGCCGAACTCGGCGGCAATCGCCTGCACTGTCTCAACCTGTTCTTTGACGCTGTCGGGCGAACCGTGGAACTCCATCAGCAGCATCGCGCCCTCGCGCAGCGTGAGCTTCGAGTGCGCGTTGACCATACGGATGGTGTTGGCGTCCAGCAGCTCGCAGCGTGCGATGGGCACGCCGAGCTGGATGATTTGTATCGTGGTGTTGACCGCGTCGGCCAGCGTGGCGAACGAGCAGGTCGCCGCCATGACGGCCTCGGGCAGCGGGTAGAGCTTGACGGTCACTTCGGTGATCACACCCAGCGTGCCCTCGCTGCCGACCATCAGCCGCGTAAGGTCGTAGCCCGCGGATGATTTCTTGGCGCGCGTGCCGGTGCGGATGATGTCGCCATTGGCAGTCACGACTTCCAGCGCCAGCACGTTCTCGCGCATCGTGCCGTAGCGCACGGCGTTCGTACCGCTGGCACGCGTAGCGCTCATGCCGCCAATGGTGGCGTCGGCGCCAGGGTCGATGGGGAAAAACAGGCCGGTGGATTTCACCGCTTCGTTGAGTTGCTTGCGTGTGACGCCGGGTTGCACCGTCACCGTCAAATCTTCGGCGTTGATGGACAGCACGGCGTTCATACGGCTGACATCGAGGCTGATGCCGCCTTGCACCGCGAGCAAATGGCCTTCCAGCGACGAACCCACGCCGAAGGGAATGACAGGTGCCTTGTACTGCGCGCAGAGCTTCACGGTGGTGGCTACGTCTTGTGTGCTTTGCGCAAACACCACCGCAGCGGGTGGCGGCACAGTGAAGGCGGATTCGTCGCGCCCATGCTGTTCACGCACTGCCATCGCCACCGAAAACTGTTCGCCGAAGGCCGCTTGCAAGGCGTCTTTGAGGACGTCGGGCAGAGGGCGCTGCCGGACTGTGGGCAAGGAGGTTTCGGTAACGGACATGGGTGTTTCTCCTGCTAACGCAAAGCCGCCGCATGGTGCGCCACATGGTCTGCCATGAACGTGGACACAAAGTAGTAGCCGTGGTCATAGCCCCCATGGCGGCGCAGCGTTAGGGACTGGCCGACCTCGGCGCAGGCCGCTTCCAGCAAATGCGGATGGAGCTGGTCGGGCAAAAACTTGTCGGCCAGGCCTTGGTCAATCAGGATGCCTTGCGGAAAAGGTGCTGCGCATTTGCGCGCCATCAACATGCTGGCATCGTGGGCTTGCCAGATCGACGCATCGGTACCGAGGTAACCAGTAAATGCTTTCTGGCCCCAAGGACATTGCGTAGGCGCACAGATGGGCGCGAACGCAGATACCGAGCGAAACAGGTGGGGGTATTTGAGCGCCAGAGTCAGCGCACCGTGTCCGCCCATGGAGTGGCCGGTGATACCGATGCGCGCGCCATTGAGCGGCAATTGCGCCACCAGTGCGGGCAGTAGTTCCTGCACCAGATAGCTCTCCATCCGGTAATGCGTGGCCCAAGGCGCTTGCGTGGCGTCGATATAAAAGCCTGCGGCTAAACCGAAATCCCAGGCACTCGCTTCGCCGGGAATATTGGCGCCGCGCGGGCTGGTGTCGGGTGCGATTAAGGCCAAGCCATGCCCCGCGGCGTAACGCTGGGCGCCCGCCTTGGTCATGAAGGTTTCTTCGTTGCAGGTCAGGCCGGCCAGATACATCAGCGCGGGCACCGTGCCTTGCTGCGCCTGCGCAGGCAGAAACACCGAGAAGCGCATTGGCAGGGCTATGGCGGTGGACGCATGCGTATAGAAGCGCTGCACGCCGCCAAAGCAGGCGTGTTCGCTGATCAGTTCAAACGGCATGTGGGTCATGGTGCTATTGAATCAGTAGCTGCTTGCGCACATTCCGCGGGCGCTACAGGCCAATTTGATCAATAAATCACAACGCCACGAATCGATTCGCCACTCTTCATCAAGTCAAACCCCTTGTTGATATCCTCCAGCGGCATGGTGTGCGTGATCAGGTCGTCGATGTTGATCTTGCCTTCCATGTACCAGTCCACGATCTTCGGCACATCGGTGCGACCGCGCGCGCCACCAAAGGCCGAACCTTCCCATTTGCGCCCGGTCACCAGCTGGAATGGGCGGGTGGAGATTTCGGCACCGGCCTCGGCCACGCCAATGATGATGCTGCGGCCCCAGCCCTTGTGCGTGCACTCCAGCGCCTGGCGCATCACTTGTGTATTGCCAATGCACTCAAAGCTGTAATCGGCGCCGCCATCGGTCAGTTGCACGATGGCGTCGACGACCGTACCCCCAGATGCTTGCACTTCTCTCGGGTTGATGAAGTGCGTCATGCCGAACTTGCGTGCCATTTCCTGGCGTGCGGGGTTGATGTCCACGCCAATGATCTTGTCTGCGCCCACCATCTTCGCGCCCTGGATCACGTTCAGGCCAATGCCGCCCAGGCCGAACACAACCACGTTGGCACCGGCCTCCACCTTGGCGGTGAAGATCACCGCGCCAATACCAGTGGTCACGCCGCAGCCGATGTAGCAGACCTTGTCAAACGGTGCGTCTTCGCGGATCTTGGCCAGCGAGATTTCCGGTGCGACGGTGTAGTTGCTGAAGGTCGACGTGCCCATGTAATGGAAGATCGGTTTGCCATCCAGGCTGAAGCGTGACGTGGCGTCGGGCATCAGGCCCTTGCCCTGTGTGCCGCGGATCAACTGGCACAGATTGGTTTTGCGCGAGAGGCAAAACTTGCAGGTGCGGCACTCGGGTGTGTACAGCGGAATGACGTGGTCGCCTTTTTTCAGCGTCGTCACGCCCGGTCCCACATCCACCACAATGCCCGCGCCTTCGTGGCCCAGGATCGCGGGGAAGATGCCTTCGGGGTCAGCGCCGCTCAGTGTGTAGTAGTCGGTGTGGCAAATACCGGTGGCTTTGATTTCGACCAGCACCTCGCCAAATTTGGGGCCCTCGAGGTCTACGGTTTCGATCGTGAGGGGTTGGCCTGCTTTCCAGGCGATGGCGGCTTTGGTTTTCATCGGACCAGTTTACGATAGGGCCATCAAGTTTGCTGACACTGGAGTATTCGAATGGCCAATCGCCTGACCCAAATCGCCACCCGCACCGGGGACAACGGCACCACCGGCCTGGGCGATAACACCCGCGTCTCCAAGGACAGCCTGCGCGTGCATGCGATGGGCGATGTGGACGAACTCAACTCGAATATTGGCGTGCTGCTGTGCGAAGAGATGACCGATGGTGTGCGTACGCTGCTGGTGGAAATCCAGCACCAGCTTTTCAACCTGGGCGGCGAGTTGTCGATTCCGGGCTACGAACTGCTCAAGAATGAAGCGGTATTGGCGCTGGACGAAGCCTTGGCGGAACACAACGAAGCCTTGCCGCGCCTGCAGGAATTCATCCTGCCCGCAGGTACACGTGCGGCCTCGCTGGCCCATGTATGCCGCACTGTCGCACGCCGAGCCGAGCGTGCAGTGGTGGCGCTGGGGCAAGAAGAGACACTGAAGGACACGCCACGGCAGTACTTGAACCGACTGTCCGATTTGATGTTCGTGCTGGCCAGGGTGTTGAACCGCTATCGCACCGATGGCACGGTGGGTGACGACGTGTATTGGCGCAGCGAGCGGATGGCGCGAGCTGCCTCCGAATAGTTGAGTGGCTTGCGCGAGCCGGTTCAAATTAGGGGATAGAAATATCCGGGCTTTCGGTCTGCAGAGCAGACGGGGGCTGCGGTTCAGATTGGATCAGCGAGATGGGCAGCGCAGGCTCCAGGAAGCGGATCGGTTTGCGTGTGCCCACCGCAATGCCCGTCACAAGCGCCAACAACGCATCGATTACCGTGCCCGCATTGACAGCCCGTTCATGCAACAGCATGCAGGACACATGGAACTGCAGCGGTACCAGTGGTTGCAGCCCGGGTTGCGGTGTCAGGCCCGACGCAATCAGCTTGACCATGCGCTGGTTCAACTGCTCGCGGCTGTTCACGCCTTGCAACAACAGCGCGAATTTGCCAGTGCCGATGCGGCTGGCCGGGTCCACGTCGCGCAGTACGCGGTGCAGTTTCACCACTGCGCGCAACTCGCATTGCTCGCCGATGGCGTGGCCAAAAGTTCCCACAATCTGCGGGTGGTTCACCAGACTCACCACCGCCAGTGCAACTGGCTCCTGGTCATCACGCACGCGCCGGATGGCCTCTTGCAAATGCTGGTTAAAAACCTCACGGTTGAGCAAACCAGTCAGCGCGTCTTGCGTCGCCAACTGGTTGGTGCGCTGAATGCGGTCTTGGCGGTCCTGCGTGATACGGCGCAACGCAAAAACCAATACTGGCACCGACAAAGCGGCACACACCGTCGTGTAATAGCGCATCTCCCAGACCGGCTGCACCACACCGGCGGTCTCGGCGGCCAGCCACAAAATCCCCAGTGACTGCGGCACGGTGGCCAGCATCAGCCAGTGCCAGATCGGTGATTTCTCACGCCAGCTCAAAACGGCGGCGATCAGCGCCACCGTGGTCGCGACCACGTAGACAAACGATTCGAGCTGGTTGGCCGGATCAGGGTCCAGCACAAACACGCCAAACGACGCGACCATCGCGGTCCAGCCGGTGGCACCCAACAACTGGTCAAAGCGGTGGTAATGCACCGACAGCGCATACAGGCGGCGCATGAACAGCAGCGAGCCACCCACGCCCAGCACCGACGCGATCTTGGTCGCGTTGTTGCCCACCCAGGGCAGGTCGGCCCACAACGTGGCGCCCAGCAAGCCGTTCACCTGTGCGATCGCAAAGCTGACCAACAGCGCATACCCAAAAGCCCCCAGGTCCAGCCGGTTACGGTGTTCGATGAAACGCATCAACGAAAACCCGGCCAGCGTCAGCAGCATGCCCAATACCCAGCCCATCATCAGGTTCTCGGTGCCGCGCCGGTTCTCAGCCATGCCCTCGCGGGCAAAGCGAATCGGAATGGCGACCTCCGACATATTGCGGATCTGCAGAATAATTTCCTGTGGCTCGGTGCCCGCGAAATGCACCTTGA
>JAYWAV010000100.1:0-6376 GCA_043782015.1 Rhodoferax sp.
AATCATTTGACGGTAATTTCGATCGTTTTGCTCATGGGTGGCCCGTAGGATTGATGCGCGCCATTGGCGAATTGCAGTGTCAGCGTGTACTTGCCAGGGGCGAGGGCCAGTTCAGTCTCGGTTTGCCCTTTGCCAAAGTGCAAGTGGGTGTCGTTGAAGGGAACCGACTCGCCTTCCTTGATCGGGCTGCCATTCACAATCAAATGGTGGTGGCCGGTGCTGGCCGTCATGTCACCTGCCGGATTGACCTTCATGCCATTGGCCAGCATCCTAACTTTGAATGGGCTGGTCACCGTCGCGCCGCTTTTCGGTTCGGCAAAGTCCACGCTGCTGGACTGGGCCCACGAGGCAGCAGAGCTGGCCAGAATTGCCGCGGTTAAGAAGAAAGTTGAAAGCTTCATCAGGGACTCCTTGGTTGATTTACTTCCCAGCTTAGCGGCTATGAAGATCTTCTGCAGGGCCGATGACGAAAACACCCGTTGCAAGCGGGAACCCAATGTCCTCTCAAGTCACTGCGAAATTGATTACGGCTGAAAATCACGCTGTATATTCAACTTGGGGATAGATGGTGCAAAACGACGAGCGCTGTTGCGGTGCGGGGACCTGCATCATTGATGCCCAAGGGCGTTGCTGGTGTGGTCAAGTATGGGACGGCGAAAAAATGTGCCTCCCTTTGCGCACCCCTGCGCATATGCTATCCAAGAGTACAGCCAGCGCGGTTGAAACGGATACGCTGGATGAACATCCGTGAGTGGAAGGGGGCGCTGCGCTCCTTTGCCTCGGTCGCAAGGGCTGGGGTTTGGCAAACTCATTCCATTCATCGGCTTGGCTCGGTCTGGTTGTCCATCAGGCGGAAGTTCTTCGAGAACCGTTGGCGTGCGTGGCCACCATCGCAGTTTTGTCGGCGCCTGGAATTGGGGTACTTCAATACATCGCGCCGACCAATATGCACCCCCTCTGCTGGTTCGGGGAGTAGTGCCCAGCCTTGTTGCGTGGCTGGATTTTCTGGCTCAGTCTGACAAAGGTTGCCACGATGCTGGTTGTGTGCTTCGTGGATGACCGGGCCGTTTACCCACGATTGGGTTTGCCATCACCACCATGCTGAATCCGCAAAAAAACCGCTTGCAGTCGCTCCAGTTCCCCAAGGATGAACGTTACGATGGCGTATGAATGAATTGAAAACCTTGCAGTCCATGGGCCTGACTTTGCCAAGCCCTGCGTACCTGTTGGGCTGTCTGGTCTTCGGGATCTTCGGATTGGTGGCATTCCGGCGCGGCCGGAAGTCGCAGAGAACGGAATTGACGTTTGCAGGTGTTGCCTTGATGTTTTATCCCTATGCAATGTCCGAGACATGGATGCTGTGGGTGATCGGCGCGCTGCTCACCGCATGGGTGTACGCCAAGTGGAACTGATGTCTAGAGTAGCCAGCGTAGCCATGGTTGCGTTTATCAGCGCGGTGTTGCTTGCGGGTTGCGCGACGGCGCCCCCAAATATTCCAGTCCCCAAACCCGTGCCAGCGCGCCTCACGGTGGATCAGGCCAATGAGGTGACGGTGATGGCCATTGGCCTGGTCGGAACACCCTACCGATATGGCGGCAATACGCCCGACAGTGGCTTCGATTGCAGCGGGCTGATCGGTTACGTCTACAAGGCGCGCGGCGGCGTGTTGGCGCCGCGTTCTGTGTCTTCTTTGGTGAAGTGGGGCTCGCCTGTCCCTCCAGACAGCGTGCGAACGGGCGACCTGGTCATCTTCACGCAAAGCGGCAATACAACGCATGCGGGTATCTACGTGGGGGACGGACGCTTTGTTCACGCGCCATCGACTGGCGGCGAGGTGCGCCTGGACCAGCTGAAATCGAAATACTGGTCGCAGCAGCAGTTTGCTTTCCGCAGGCCTTAACTGGATAACACCATGACCTACTACACCACCCTGATCTCCGTAGAACAGTTGCAAACCCTCCACACCATTCCGTCCAGCGGCCAAGCCTGCCTGGTGTTTGATTGCAGCTTCGATCTGATGGATCCCAACAAGGGCCCAGCCCAATACGCAGAAGCCCATATCCCCGGCGCGGTGTACGCCCATCTGAATAATGCACTGAGCGCTAAGGGCGAACCTACGGTCACAGGTGCCGCGTCCGGCGGTCGCCACCCCCTGCCCTCGCGAGAAACCTTTGCTGCGTGGCTGGATAGCGTGGGGTTTGAGAACAGCATGCAAGCCGTGGTCTATGACCGCCAGGGCGTCAACTACGCCGGGCGCCTGTGGTGGATGCTCAAGTGGCTGGGGCACGCCAATGTGGCGGTGTTGGACGGTGGTCTTCAGGCATGGCAAGCGGCGGGTTTTCCAGTGACAGCGGGTGCGCAAGCCGTTCATGTTGCAAAGTCATTCGCGGTACACGCGCCGCTGGTCAAACTGCTGGACGTGCAAACAGTACAGCGCCAGCTTGGCAGTGCGAAGCAGCATGTGCTGGACGCACGCGCTCCAGCGCGATTCAAGGGCGAAGTGGAGGCGATTGACCCGGTGGCGGGGCATATTCCTGGCGCGCTGAACCGGCCGTTTGCGACCAACCTCGGCGCCGATGGGCGCTTCAAGCCTGCCGCTCAGTTGCGCGCGGAGTTTGACGCGTTGTTGGGCAAGCGTGAATCCGGCGATGTGGTGCACCACTGCGGCAGCGGCGTGAGCGCCGTGCCGAATATCCTGGCGATGGAGATTGCCGGAATGAAAGGCAGCGCGCTGTTTGCCGGGAGCTGGAGCGAATGGGTTGCCGACCCGCAAAGGCCGGTTGCCAAAGGCTAATGTTTTAGTGGCCGCCGTGGGCCAGGCCGCTGACCAGCGTCACCAGCACGATGCCCGATAACAGCCACGTCACCTGCGCAGCCGTCTCGCGCAGGCTCAAGTGCTTTTGCAATTGCGGAATCAAATCTGCCAGCGCAACATAGACAAAGCTGCTGGATGCCACGACCAGAAAGTACGGAAGATAGTCCTGCAACTGGTCTACCAACCAGAAGCCGACCAGCCCGCCAATCGCGGTCACCGCGCCTGCCAATGACACCTTGATCAGCGCAGCGCGCTTGTTCGATGTACCCGCGCGCAGCACCATCAGGTCGCCCATGTGGTGCGGCACTTCGTGGGCCAGCACAGCCACAGCCGCGATGGCGCCCAGGCGCATATCCGCCATAAAGGCGGAGGCAATCAACACGCCGTCGCCAAAGCAATGCACGCTGTCGCCAGTCAACACGGCCCAGCTACCCGCCGCGGGCTTGGCATCGCCGTGGTGGAGTGCGCGGTCATGGTCGTGGCCATGCGCATGGCCACCATGTTCACTGTGGTGGTGTTCGTGTCCGTGGTGCCACAGCTCGGCCTTGTCGAGCAGGAAGAAAAACACCAGCCCGATCAGCAGCGTCAGAAACAGGTCTTTGGCTGCGGCCTGGCTCTCAAAGGCTTCAGGCAACAAGTGCATGAAGGCCGTGGCCAACAAGGCGCCTGCGGCCAGGCTCAGCATGTGCTGCGTGTAGCGCGCCAGCGGGCCAAAGCTCAGGGCGGCAGCCAGCCAGACACTGCCAATACCGGCCGCCAGGGTGCCAAACAGAATCGCGAGAAGAGTCAAACCACGCCCTTGTCTTTGAACCAGGCCAATGCGCGCTGGAAACCATCTTCAGCCGCAGCTTTGTTGTAGCTGGCGCGGTAGTCGGCGTGGAAAGCGTGGCCGACGCCGGGATAGACCACAAACTCGGAGGCCTTGGCCGCCTTGTTGCCCTTGGCCCCTGCTGCTGCCAGCGCGTCCTTCATTTCATTGATCGTGGTCAGCGGAATGCCACCGTCAGCGCCGCCGTACAGACCAAGCACCGGGGCCCTCAGCGCGCCCACCAGCTCGATCGGGTTATTGGGCATGATGGCCGTAGATGTGCCTACCACCGGGCCATACCAGGCCACCGCGGCCTTGACCTTCGGGTTGTGCTCAGCGAACAGCCAGGTCGCACGACCGCCACGGCAAAAGCCGGTGACGCCGACTTTCTTCAGGTTGCCGCCGTTCTCGCCGGCCCATTCGACCATCGCATCCAGGTCGCCCAGCATCTGCGCGTCTGGCACCTTGTTGGCCACTTCGGCCACCAGCCTGGAGATATCGGTATAGGACGCGGCATCACCTTGGCGGGCATACAGGTCGGGCGCAATGGCCAGATAGCCGGCCTTGGCAAAGCGACGGCAGACATCGGCGATGTATTCATGCAAGCCAAAGATTTCCTGAATCACGACGACGACCGGCAGGTTCTTTTTGCCAGCCGGTGCAGCCCAGTACATCGGCACCGGGTAGTTTTCTACCTCGACCACCGGCGTACCAAATGCCAGACCGGTGGTGGACGTCTTGATCGCGGTCTGCGCCATTATGGGCATCGCAGCGACTGCATAACCCACGCCAATCGCGGCTTTTAGTGCCATGCGGCGTGTGGCGCCCTCTTCGGTGGATTTGCCGGGCAACAGGGAATTGATGTCTAGCTGGATGTCATTGAGCATGCGTATCTCCAAATCAGTGGGGGATCAGTAGGTAGTCGTTGGGTGAAGTGCCGCGCCAGTGTAGGCAGACTTTTACGGATTTGCTGCTAAAAGGTTTCCCAATCATCGTCTCCGCCAGCAGGTGTAGCTTTGGTGACTTTGGGGGCGGGTGCCGACAGCTGCGGTGTCTTGGCCGCAGCAGGCCGGCGGGCCGGCGCGGTAGACGCAGCCTTGGTGGGTGCCGCGGGTCGGGGACTCTGCGGCCTGAAAGCCGGCGCCGTTTTTGGCCTCACTTGGGCCGTCACACGTGGGGCCCGGTTCGTAGCGTGCCCGTCACCCAAATTAAAGGTCGCTACAACCTGCACCAGATCATGCGCCTGGCTCTTGAGGCTGGACGCTGCAGCCGCCATCTGCTCCACCAGCGCGGCGTTTTGCTGCGTGGCCTGGTCCATTTGCGTGACGGCTTCGCCGACCTGCGAGACGCCAGCTGACTGTTCGCTACTGGCCGCACTGATCTCGCCCATGATGTCAGTCACCCGCTTGATGGAGGCCACTACTTCGGCCATGGTGGTTCCGGCCTGGTCCACCAGCGCGGTGCCCTGCTCGACCCGCTCCACGCTGGCACCAATCAGGCTCTTGATTTCTTTGGCAGCCTCGGCTGAACGCCCGGCCAGGCTACGCACTTCAGACGCCACCACAGCAAAACCGCGGCCCTGCTCCCCCGCCCGTGCCGCTTCAACCGCCGCATTCAAAGCCAGGATATTGGTTTGGAACGCAATGCCGTCGATCACGCTGATGATGTCACTGATCTTGCGGCTGGAGTCGTTAATGCCCTTCATGGTCTCGACCACCCGACCCACAACTTCGCCGCCCTTGACGGCCACGGTGGATGCGCTCATGGCGAGCTGGTTGGCCTGGCGCGCAGAGTCTGCATTGGCTTTGACGGTGGAGCCCAGTTCTTCCATGCTGGCTGCTGTTTCCTCCAGCGCGCTGGCCTGGCTTTCCGTGCGGGCGCTCAGGTCATGGTTGCCCTGGGCAATTTCGGCGCTGGCAGTAGCCACCGACTCCGAGCCGCTGCGCACGTTGGACACGACCTGGACCAGACTGGCTTGCATGCCTTGCAGGCTATTCAACAGCATGCCGATCTCGTCCTTGCCACCGCTCTGGATAGAAACCGACAAATCACCAGCTGCCACTTGCATGGCCAGGTGATTGGCCTGTACCAGCGGCCGGGTGATGGAGCGTGACAAAGCCCAGGCCATGAGCGCACTCACGAGCAGGCCAATGACACTCAGGGTCCCCATCACGTTGCGACCGGCAACGTAATCCGCTTCAATCTGCTTGGCATAGACATCAATCTGGCTGCGCTGCGTTTGCAACAACTCTCCCATCTTGGCGAGATAGACCTTGGATGCCGGTGTGAATTTTTCGTCCAGCAACTGGATCGCCTCTTCCTGCTTGCCCTCCTTCTTCAATTCTACGATCTGGTTGCGCGAGGCAATGTAGACCTTGCGAACCTCTGCAATGTCGGCATACAGCTTCTTTTCTTCAGCGGAGGCCATCAAAGGCTCAATCGCCTTTTGCAGCACGGAGGACGATGCGGTGGACTCTTCTTGATCCTGTTTGAAATATGCCGCCAAAGAGGGGTCGCTACTGCGCGCAATCGCCGCAGTGCGACGAACGCCCGCATGGATATTGCGCGTCCAGTCGGCGACCAACCGTTCCGTCCGGATAGGGTCGGACATCATCGTGCGTGTTGCCTCGCCCACCGAATTCAGACGCTGAATGCCAACCACAATCGACACCAACGAGAGCAACAATACAAATGCAAAGCCCAAACCCAAACGCTTGCTGATCGACAAATTGCCAAGAAAAGTGCCCATATCG
>JAYWAV010000101.1:0-6370 GCA_043782015.1 Rhodoferax sp.
ACCTTTACCACCTCGTTGCGCGTCTGAAAACTTTGCCAGGCCATCTTGCCCGCGATATCCGGCACCTGGTACAGCGAGGGATCATCGGGATGGATGTGCTCCAGATACAGGTCCTGCACATCAGGTCCGGTATTGGTAAAGCCCCAGGCCACCTTGGCGGTGCGCCCCAAAACGACATAAGGAAACCCCGGCAGCGTCGCGCCGATGGTATCGAACTCCGGCGACTGGATGCGGGCGAAATACCAAATGGCGGGTGCGCCCAGACCCAGATGCGGGTCGTTCGCCAGCAATGGTTTACCGCTCACAGTGTGCGTGCCGGACACCACCCAGTTGTTGCTGCCCTTGCCTTCGACGTTGCCAACCTGGCTGGCAAATGCATCGGACCATTGGGCGACAGAATCGTTGATCGATTGTGCTGATGCGATCACCCTCGGCGGCTCCACACCATCATCCCGATACACCCCCAGCTCGTGGTACAGATTCGCCAGATCTGCCGTCGCCGCAGGCTTTTCGCCAGCGTAGGGGGGCAGCAGTTGCCAGACCCGCTGCGTGTCCATCACCTGCGCCGCTGACAGGCGCGCAAACTCTGTGCCCCAGTTGCCGCCCAAATCCAGCGCCATCATCAGCGTCCACGCCACACTGTCTTGCGGCAGCCAGGTGCCTGGCTGCACGCGCAGGATATGGAACTCAGGAGACAAGGCCTGTTTGCCCTGCGCGTGAAAGGCATTGATGCCATCGGCATAGGCCTGTAGCGCATCCTTCGCGTTTTGCGGCAAACCGTCCCATTGCTTTTGCGCCGCCTGAACGATGCCCAGCGTGCGCATCAGCTTGTCAGTGTCGAGCGTGGCATCACCAAAGATTTCAGACAACTCGCCGTGCATCACCCGGCGGTTGAACTCCAGCTGCCAACCGCGCTCCTGTGCATGGACATAGCCCATCGCGAACAGCGCATCGTGCGTGGACTGGGCCTTGATGTGGGTGACGTCGGACGCATCGCGCTGCACTTGCACGCTCTTTTGCAGACCCGCTACGCGCAGCGAGCCGTCTAGTGTGGGCATGCTGCGCACAACATAAATACCAACGGCAATCAGCACCACCATCAACAGTGCGGCCAGCGACCATCCCAAACGCTTGAACCACACCATGATTTGTCCCTTTGTTACTTGTAACTGCGCGCGTCCTCAATAACCTTGCCATCGTTGGGCAAGGCGCCTGGCAGCATGATAGTGACTTCGCCACGCAGTTTGGTGATGTCGCGGATCGCATCGGCAATCTTCGCGGCCAAAGCATCCGGCCCACTGCAGGCAGTTTCCACTTGCAGGGTCATCACATCATTGGCCATTTCACCGCTCACCACCAACCTGGCCTTGGCGACTTCGGGAAAGCGCTTGACGATGGCATCCACCTGTTTGGGGTGGACGAACATGCCGCGGATTTTGGTGGTCTGGTCGGCACGGCCCATCCAGCCCTTGATGCGCGAGTTGGTGCGGCCCGTAGGGCAAGCGCCCGGCAAGATGGCCGACAGGTCGCCGGTACCAAAGCGGATCAGCGGATAGGCCGGGCTCAGGCTGGTGACAACCAACTCGCCCACTTCGCCCTCTGCTACCGGGTCGCCCGTGCCGGGTCGCACGATCTCCACGATCACGCTTTCGTCCAGCACTAGTCCTTCGCGCGCTTCGGTCTCGTAGGCAATCAACCCCAGATCGGCCGTGGCATAGCACTGGTAGCCCGCAATACCTTGCGCAGCAAACCAGTCGCGCAGGCTGGGCGGAAATGCTTCGCCGCCGAACAGGGCCTTCTTCACACTGGGAATCGCCACGCCCATCTCGGCCGCTTTCTCCACAATGATTTTCAGAAAGCTGGGCGTGCCAATGTACCCGGCTGGTTGCAGCTCCCGCATGGCCTGCACCTGCTGCTCGGTCTGGCCCGTGCCGCCGGGGAACACGGTGCAGCCCAGCGCATGCGCGCCGGTTTCCATCATCGAACCAGCGGGCACAAAGTGGTAGCTGAAGCAGTTATGGATCAGCTCGCCCGGCCGAAAGCCCGCGGCAAACATCGCGCGCGCCATGCGCCAGTAATCCTTGCCGGTGCCTTCGGGTTCATAGATGGGGCCCGGGCTGGCAAAGATGCGCGGCATCGCTGCGCCAAAGCCAATTGCGCTGAAGCCGCCGAATACGTCGCCGCCCGCATCACGTGCCGCCTGCTGGCGTTCTAGCAGCTCCGACTTGCGAACCACTGGCAACTGGGCCAGCGCAGTGCGGGTGGTGACACTCGTTGCATCAACGCCCGCCAGCAACGCCGTAAACGCCAAAGAGGACTTCTGCGCATGCGCGATCTGCGCGGGCAAAGCCGCCAGCAACGCCGCCTCACGTTCGGCGGGGCTGCGGGTTTCCAGCGCGTCAAACAAATTATTCATATCGGTCTCCGGAGAGAGGGCCAATTTGCCGCTGGGCCGCCCCAAGGCAAATTAGCCCCCTTTGGGGGGCAGCGACCCGCACAGCGGTGGAGCGTGGGGGCAACATTTTTCAAGCCAACCAGCGTTTGCGCCGTTTGTAGCTCTTCACATCCTTGAAGCTCTTGCGCTCCCCGCCGCCCACGCCCAGGTAGAACTCCTTGACGTCCTCATTGCTGCGCAAGTAGTCCGCCGCGCCATCCATCACCACACGGCCCGATTCCATGATGTAGCCGTAGTCGGCGTACTTCAGTGCCATATTGGTGTTCTGCTCGGCCAACAGGAAGGTGACTTTCTCGCGTGTGTTGAGGTCTTTGACGATCTCGAACACTTCTTCGACGATTTGCGGCGCCAGGCCCATCGATGGTTCATCCAGCAACACCATGCTGGGGTTGGCCATCAGCGCCCGGCCAATCGCGCACATCTGCTGCTCGCCGCCGGAGGTGTAGGCCGCCTGGCTGGATGCCCGGGTCTTCAGGCGCGGGAAGTAGGTGTAGACCTTCTCCAGATTCGCCGACACCTCGGCCTTGCTCTTGCGCGTGTAGCCACCGGTCAGCAGGTTCTCTTCAATCGTCAGGTGGGCGAAGCAATGACGCCCTTCCATCACCTGCACCACACCGCGCTGCACCAGATCGGCGGGCGACAGATTCTCGATGCGCTCACCGCGCAACTCGATGCTGCCCTTGGTCACCGCGCCGCGCTCGCCCGCCAGCAGGTTGCTGACGGCGCGCAAGGTCGTGGTCTTGCCCGCGCCGTTGCCGCCGAGGATCGCGACAATGCCGCCCTCAGGCACTTGCAGCGACACGCCCTTGAGCACCAGGATGACGTGGTTGTAAATGACTTCAATGCCGTTCACGTTGAGAACGATGTTTTTAGTTTCCATAGTGTCTTGTGTTGACCAATCGACAAGGCTGCTTTGCAACCCTGTGGATTAGCGGCTCCTGAGGGGGGAGCCGAGCCCCTCCTCGAGGAGGGGTTGGGGAGGGGAACGTCAGCCCATGGCGATTGCCACCCAGATTCGCTGCGCGAATCAGGACTGGCAATCCGCGGGTTCGCGGCGTGTCATCTTCTTGTCAGACAGGTACTTCTCTGCGCCAGCCTTGACCATCGGCTTGAGGATTTGCTCATCGGCTTGGTACCAGTCCGACGAGAAGCCCCACTTGCTGCCGTCCCAGGTCTGCACGCGCGCCCAGGTCGAACCCATGTGGTCGGCGCAGCTGGTGGAGAGCGGGCGCATGATTCCGGAAAAGCCCAATGCGTCGAGCTTCTTCTGGTCCAGCGCCAGGTTTTCCAGACCCCAGCGCACTTGCTCACCGGTCATGACCTTGCCCTTGCCAAAGCGTTCCTGCGCGCGGCGCACGGCTTCCACACCCAGCATCTGGATGATCACGCCGCGGGTGTACAGCACCTGGCCGACTTCGTCCTTGGGTCCCGTGCCCTGGCCTTTTTCGTGCACCAGCTTCAGGATGTCCTGAATCACTTTGGGCTGCGTGCCGGAAGTATTCAGTGCCAGCGCGTTGTAGCCCTTCGCGCCTTCGCCCACATCCTTCACGTCCGGCTCGGCACCAGCCCACCACACGCCATACATCTTGTCGCGCGGATAGCCCGTGGCTTGCGCTTCCTTCAGCGCGGTCGAGTTCATCACGCCCCAGCCCCACAGCAGCACATAGTCTGGTTTGCTCTGGCGCACTTGCAGCCAGGCGGCCTTTTGCTCCACGCCAGGCGCAGTGACCGGGATCTTTTGCAGGTCAAAGCCAAGCTGGCGGGCGCGCTCTTCCAACAATGGAATCGGCTCCTTGCCAAACGGGCTATCGTGGTAGACCAACGCGATCTTCTTGCCCTTCAGCTTGTCCAGCCCGCCTTCCTTCTTGCCCAGATGCTGGATCAGGATATCGGCGCCCGTCCAGTAGCTGCCCATCAGCGGGAAATTCCACTTGAAGGCCATGCCGTCTTGCGCAACTGACAGGCCGTAGCCCAGCGTGATCAGCGGCACTTTGTCGTTGACCACCTTTTCAGTCAGCGCAAAGGTGATGCCTGTGGCCTGCGGATCAAACAGCGCAACACCAGGGCGGCTCTTCAGGCGCTCGTAGCATTCGACGCCGCGGTCGGTCGCGTAGCCGGTTTCGCATTCTTCAAACGTCAGCTTGACGCCGTTGATACCGCCATCGCGGGCGTTGATCATCTTCAGGTAATCCTGTTTGCCGTTGGCCCACGGCGTGCCATTCGGCGCGTACGGGCCCGTGCGGTACGACAGCAGCGGGAAGAACTGCTCTTTCGCCTGTGCAAACGCCGGGCTTGTCGCCAGCGACGCGGCGGCCACAGCCATCAGCACAGTTGCTTTCACCAAAGTACGAAGCTTCATTTGTCTCTCCTTAAAGTAAGTTTTGAAGCACAGGGAACACTCTTGAAATCAATGCGGCGTCAATGTGGAAAAGGCCACAGGCGCAGCTTCTGCTTGCCCACGGCCCACAGCCTGGCCAAGCCATGCGGCTCGACAATCAGGAACCACACAATCAACCCGCCAAATGTCATCAACTCGGCGTGAGACACACCGGCCGTCGATATTTCCAGTCCAAATGCGCTGGACACCAGTGGCAGAAAACGACCCAGCGCAATCGGCAGGATCACGATAAAGGCGGCGCCAAAAAAGCTGCCCATGATGGAGCCCATTCCGCCGATGATCACCATGAACAGCAGCTTGAACGACTGGTCTACCGAGAACGCCGCAGGCTCCCAGGCGCCCAGGTAAATAAAGGCCCACAAGGCACCCGCTACGCCGACGATGAACGAACTGACCGCAAACGCGCTGAGCTTGGCGTACATCGGCCGAATGCCAATCACCGCGGCCGCCACATCCATGTCACGGATCGCCATCCATTCGCGTCCTACTGCGCCACGCACCAGGTTTTTCGCCAACAGCGCAATCACCGCCAACACGCTCAGGCAAAAGAAGTAGCGCGCCACTGGGCTCTCCAGCGAGAAGCCGAACACTTGCAGGTTGTTGACCGACACCGAGCCGGACGACGAGTTGTTGGTGAACCAGTTGATGCGCAAAAACATCCAGTCGGCAAAGAACTGTGCGGCCAGCGTGGCGACTGCCAGATACAGCCCTTTGACGCGCAAGCTGGGCAAGCCAAACACCATGCCGAACAACATGGCGCAGACACCACCCAAGATGAGCGACAGCAGCAGCGGCATGCCGTCAATACGCACATGGAAGTTGTAAGCCGCGTAGGCGCCTACCGCCATGAAGGCGCCCGAGCCCAACGAAATCTGGCCGCAGTAGCCGACCAGAATATTCACCCCCACGGCCGCCAGCGAGAAGATCAGGAAAGGAATCAGGATCGCGCGGAATAGATAGTCGCTGGCGCCCAGCGGCACCGCGACAAACGCCACCAGCAACAAGACCAGCATGGCCAGCCGGTCCTGCGCGATCGGCAGGATTTGCTGGTCCGCCCGGTAGGTGGTTTTGAATTGGCCGTTTTCTCTGTAGAACATGCTTATTTCTTAAACGCGATCGATGATCTTCTCTCCGAACAAACCTTGCGGTCTGATCAGAAGGAATCCCAAAGCCAACACATAGGCAAACCAGATCTCAATCCCGCCGCCCACCATCGGTCCGATATAGACCTCGGACAGCTTCTCGCCCACACCAATAATCAGCCCGCCCACAATCGCGCCGGGCACCGAAGTGAGGCCACCCAGAATGACGACCGGCAGCGCACGCAACGCTACAGTCGTCAGTGAGAATTGCACGCCCAACTTGCTGCCCCAGATCATTCCAGCCACCAACGCAACAACGCCCGCAACACACCAGACGATGACCCAGATGCGGTTCAGCGGAATACCAATGCTTTGCGCGGCCTGGTGGTCGTCGGCCACGGCGCGCAGCGCCCGGCCGGTGGAGGTCTTCTGGAA
>JAYWAV010000102.1:0-6340 GCA_043782015.1 Rhodoferax sp.
GGATGGATCAGGTGGCCCCAGGGACGGCCTTTTTCGCTATCTTCGGAAGCCCGGCCCAGCATCTGGCAGGCGCGGGTGTCCATGTAGTAGCCCTTGTCCAACGTGAGGTCGTGGCTCCAGCGGCCCAGGTCGGCGCTCATGATGGCCAACTCCAGTTGCTCGGACGTGTCGCGCAGCAAGTGCTCGGCGTCCTTGCGGGCCTGGATGTTGCGGCCCATTCCCAGCACGCCGATCAGCGTGCCGGCGGCGTCGTACATCGGGGTCTTGATCACCTCGTGCAGTTGGCCTTGAGGATTGGTCGGGTTGGTATGGTTTTCTTCGAAGGACACCGGCTTCCCCGCGCGCATGGCCCTTCGATCGCTTTCCAGAAACTGTTCCGCCATTGCAACGCCAACCCAGTCTGCGTCGCGCGAGCCGATGATGTCTTCGCGTTGCATACCCAAGGCTTGCGCGTAGTTGTCATTGCAAGTCATGTAGACGCCGCTAACGTCTTTGAGCCAGACCTGGTCGGGAATGGTTTGCAAAAGGTTCAGCAGCATGGCTTCGTTCTGGCGCATGCGTTCTTTGGCCTGGCGCTCCTCGGTGATGTCTTCCACCGTGCCTTCGATGTACAGCAGCTGCCCTTCGCCGTCGCGAACGGCGTGCGCGTGTTCGCGAACCCACATCGTTTCGACGCGCCTGGTGTGCACCATCTCGGATTCGAAGTTACGCACCTGGCCCTGCGATTCGAGCAGGGTCATGAACAGTTCACGACGTCCGGGGGCGACGTAGGGGTTGCGGGGATCGCTGTTGCTGTCGGCAATCATGTCGGCTGCGGTGTCGTAGCCATTCATGCGCACCAGTGCCGCATTGACGCGCAACAACCGGCCGTCGGTTGCCGACCGGTAGGCACCCACCGGCAACATGTCAAACAGGCTGGACGCGTCCTCCCGGGTCATGGTCGCGGCGTTCAATCCAGTTACTTCAGGCTGCCGGACAGAAACTGCGCCAGACGTTCGCTCTTCGGATTCGCCAGTACCTCGCGCGGATTGCCTTGCTCTTCGATCTGGCCCTTGTGCAGGAAGATCAGGTGGTTGGCAACCTCACGGGCAAAGCCCATTTCGTGGGTGACCACCACCATCGTGCGGCCCTCGGTGGCCAGATTTTTCATGACCTTCAGCACTTCCGATACCAACTCCGGATCGAGCGCGCTGGTGGGCTCGTCGAACAGCATCACTTCAGGCTCCATCGCCAGCGCACGGGCAATCGCCACGCGTTGCTGCTGGCCACCGGAGAGGTGGGCCGGGTAGGCGTCTTCCTTGCCCTCCAGCCCTACCTTGGCGAGGTATTTGCGGGCGGTTTCTATCGCCTTGTCTTTGGGCACACCCATCACATGCACCGGTGCTTCGATGATATTTTGCAGCACCGTCATGTGGGCCCACAAATTGAAATGCTGGAACACCATCGCCAGCTTGGTGCGCAGACGCGCCAGTTGCCTGTTGTCCTTGGCACCCAATTCACCATTCGCGCCGGGTGTCAGCAGCATCTCTTCGCCAGCGACAAAAATCTTGCCTTCGTGCGGCTTTTCCAACAGGTTCAGGCAGCGCAGAAAGGTGCTCTTGCCGGAGCCGGAGCTTCCGATCATCGCGATCACGTCGCCCGCATGGGCTTGCAGCGACACGCCCTTAAGCACTTCGTTGCTGCCAAAGCGCTTGTGGATGTTGTCGGCCTGTAGTTTGAGAATTTTGTCTGTCATGGAGTGAACAAAGTTTGAATTCAGGCGCCCAGCAAATTGCCGGTGCGAAAGGCCACGCTGCCGGCAATCTTGCCGATCTCGCCGCCGCTGTGGCTGTAGCGGTTGCGAATCCGCGTGTACAGAATGCCTTCTATTCTGGCGTGTACTGGGTTTATCACGCCACTGATGGGGTCGATGACCTCGGCCACCAAATCGCCGACTTGCATCGGCTGCCCGACTTCAGCGGTAAACACCACGACGCCAGGCTGTGGGGACTTCAGTGTTTCCGAACCGGCCAGTGGGGTTGCCGCGCAACGCGCGGCGGGCAGGGCGGGTGGTGTGCCCTTCAATACGCCGATATGTTGCAGGAAAGACAGCAATGCCTGCGCATCGCCCTTGGCCATCGCGTGCGTCACATCGCCTTCGCCACGGAACTCGACAGTGGTGCTGCAGCAGGCTTGCAGTAAAGGCGCCGGATTGCCTGCGGCACGCAGTTTGTCAGCCAATTGCCACCAGACGCCCGACAGGCATTCGTCGAACGAATTGCCACCCGAGCCATTCGCCAACAGCACGGCCTGGCAACCGAGATATTGGGTCAGGGACTTGAGTTGTGGCCAGCAGGCCCCTTCGGTGTAGCAGTGCAGCACGCCTTCAAAGTCGCAATGCAGGTCCAGCACATAGTCCGCGTCCGCCGCCAGTTGCACCAGCGTGCGACGCAGGCTTTCCAGTTCGGTGGTCGGCGCCCAGTCTTGCAGCCACGCCGCCATTGCTTTGCGCACCGTCGCGACATTCGCCTGTGCATCGGGTCCCAATTGTGGCTGCACCGTATGCCAGATCTCTTGCGCAAAATCCGGGTAATGGCGGTTGAAGTTTTCCGAGGTGCCCAGCTCAAACCGACCCATCGCCTTGTGGTCCAGCCGCTGGGCCAGGCCTATTGGGTTGGCCACTGGCACCACGATCACTTCGCCCGGGACTTGGTCCGCGTCCTCCAGTGTTTGTAGCGCCTGGCGCAAATGGTGTGCGACCAGCATGCCCGGCAATTCGTCGGCGTGCAGGCTGGCCTGGATGTAGACCTTGGGGCCAATGCCAGCGCCTCCATAGTGAAAGCTGGAGAGCAGCTTGTGGCTGCCCAGGCTGGGTGATAACAGGGGATGGTCAACGCGGCGCATATCGTCCAATTGCCTCAGTGCTTGCGGGGCGCCAGATAACCCAGGAAGCGCTGCTCCGCCAGGCGGAAGATGCCAATCAGCACAAACGAGGCGACGAGGTAAATCGCACCGGCCGCCAGATAGGCCTGGAACGGCAGGTAGTACTGGGCATAAATGCGGCTGGCCGCGCCGGTGACGTCCATCAGGTCAGGCACGGCGCTGGCCAGGCTGGTGCTTTGCAGCATCATCACGACTTCATTGCTGTAGGCGGGCAGGGTGCGGCGCATGGCGCTGGGCAATACAACGCGGAGCATCACCTGGAAACGGCTCATGCCGTAGGCCTGCGCCGCCTCGATCTCGCCCGCATTGGTTTCGCGGATGGCCCCTGCGAGCATCTCAGCGGTATAGCCCGCGGTGTTCAGGCTGAAAGCCAGCAAGGCGCAAAACGAGGCTTCTTTGAAGTAAGTCCAGGGCCATACATCGTCCCAGCGCGCCTGGATCCAGTCCATCTGCGCCAGGCCGTAATAAATCAGGTAAATCTGTATCAACAGCGGCGTGCCGCGGATCACATAGGTATAGGCGCCGACAATCCAGCGGGCGAAGGCCCAGGGCCCTGTCAGCACCAGCGCAAAAATCAGCGCCAGCACAGCGCCGACACCCAGCGACGTAAACAACAGCCACAGCGTGTTCAGAATGCCCTGGCCATACAGCGCCAGGTTCTTGGCTTCAAAAATGACGGCCCAGTTCATAGCTGTCCCCGCTTGGTGCCCAGGCTGTAGCGGGCATTGAGTTTGCGCAGCGCATACAGCGACACCGTGGTGAAAATCAGGAACAGTGCCGCGGTGAACAGCAGGTAGGCAAACGGCGAGCGGGTCGCGGAGCCCGCCTGCTTGCCCAAATAGGTCATTTCCTTCAGGCCAATCAGGCTGACCAGCGCGGTCGCCTTGATTAACACCAGCCAGTTATTGGTAAAGCCGGGCAGGGCGTAGCGCACCATTTGCGGCGCGGTGATGCGGACAAAGGTCTGGATGCGGCCCATGCCAAAAGCCCATGCTGCTTCGGCCTGGCCCTTGGGGATGGACAGGATGGCGCCGCGAAACGTCTCGGTCATGTAGGCGCCGTAGATGAAGCCAATCGTCAGTACACCGGCAAAAAAGGCATTGACGTCAATCGTCTCTTTGGAGCCCATCACCTCCATCAGGTTGTTCAGGCCAATGGTGCCGCCGTAAAACACCAGCAGCATGATCACCAGATCGGGCACACCTCGGATGATGGTGGTGTAGAGGGTAGACACGCCGACCAGCAGCCGGTTGCCCGAGAGTTTGGCGCCAGCGCCCAGCAGGCCCAACACGATGGATACGACCAACGAGGCCAGCGCGACCTCGACGGTGACTATCGAGCCTTGCAATATCGAGAGGTAATAGCCGTTCATGGGGAGGTTTGCCTGTGCTTAAAAGAAAGACGGCGCACAGGTTCACTGTGCGCCGTCATCTTAGACCATGGAGCGTGGGGGCTTTACTTTCCGTAGGCGTCCAGGTTGTACTTTGCAAAGTACTTGTCGTTGATGGTCTTGTAAGTGCCGTTGGCGCGGATCGCGGCGATCGCGGCATTCAGGTCCTTCTTCAGAGCGTCTTCGCCCTTGCGCAGCGCAACACCAACGCCAATACCGAAATACTTGGGTTCGTACAGCTCCGGGCCGACCAGCTCGTAGTTCGCGCCTTCAGGCTTGGACAGGAAGCCACCGGTGACTTCGATGTAATCGGCCACGGTGCCGTCCAGACGACCGGACTTGATGTCAAGGTAGACCTGATCTTGCGCTTCGTAAGGGACGATCTTGGCGCCTGCGGGAGCCAGTTCGCCCATCGCGTATTTTTCTTGGGTAGACGACTTCAGCACGCCGATCTTCTTGCCCTTGAGGGAAGCGGGGCCGTCAAACTTCACACCCTTCTTGACCACCACGCGAGAAGGCGTGTTGTAGTACTTGTCCGTGAAATCAATTTGCGCCAGACGTTCTTCGGTGATGGACATCGAGCTGATGATGGTGTCGTACTTCTTGGCCATAAGGCCGGGGATCATGCTGTCCCATGCCTGTTCAACGAACACGCACTTGCGCTTGATCTGATCGCACAAGGCTTGGGCGATATCCACGTCAAAGCCAGTGGGCTTGCCATCGGCGGTCTTGAAAGTGAACGGCTCATAGGCCGGATCGATCGCGACCTTCAGTTCGGGAGCGGGGGCCGCAGCGGCGGGCGCCGGTGCTGCAGCGGACACGGCAGCCTCTTCCTTCTTGCCGCAAGCAGCCAGCAAGGCTGCAATGGAAAGTGCCAATAGGACTTTTTTCATGTGGGTTCCTCTTTGATAGGTCGGGTGGTGTGCCCGAGCCGGTTAAAAACTGGAAAAACGATTCTACGAGGTAAGGCCAGCAATTTTGATGCCCATTCGATATTTCCTGCTTCCTGTTTCTTTTTTTAACACCCACTCCCCCAGCCCCTCGCCCCGTCGGCGAGGGGAGCCTTTAACAGCCCATTTTGCTGCGTCGCGCCGGCTGCGAAATTAAGTGCGGTGCGTTGCCACCGCATGTGGCGCGCCACGGCGTGAACCTGCGGTTGGGGCAACCTCCGCCAGAGCAGTGCGGCACTGCTGGCCGCTAGCGGCCAGTGGCTCCGAGCCAACCCCTCCGAGGCATCCCCAACTGTTGGCTTACGCCTTTCCGAGCAATAACGGTGGCAACCTCTCTCCCTTAATTCCGTATTCGGAGCGAAACCAGCAAATCGGCTGTTAAAAGCTCCCCCTCGCCCGACGGGGGCGAGGGGGTTGGGGGGAGTGGGGAGTTAAAAAACAGTGGGCGTGAAAAAGAACAATAGAGGGTCAAAGGGTGATTGGGGTGCAACACCAAGTGCAAAACCTTACACTCTAGGGTTACCCGCAAGCCCCATGAACGCTCCTCTCGACGTCTCCTTCTTCGCGCGCGCCGCCAAACCTCTGTCCAGTTACCGCAAATACTGGGCTGCCCGCTTTGGCACGGCCAAGTTTTTGCCCATGAGCCGCAAAGAGATGGAAGCGCTCGGCTGGGACAGCTGCGACATCATTTTGGTGACCGGCGATGCCTATGTCGACCACCCCAGCTTTGGCATGGCCGTGATTGGTCGCATGCTGGAAGCGCAAGGCTTTCGGGTCGGCATCATTGCCCAACCGGACTGGACCAGTGCCGAGGCTTTCAAGGCTTTGGGCAAGCCCAACCTGTTCTGGGGCGTGACCAGCGGCAACATGGATTCCATGATCAACCGCTACACGGCCGACCGCAAGATCCGCAGTGACGACGCTTACACCCCTGGCGATATCGGCGGCAAGCGCCCGGACCGCGCCGCCATTGTCTACAGCCAGCGCTGCCGTGAAGCATTCAAGGACGTTCCGATCATCCTGGGCGGTATTGAGGGCTCGCTGCGCCGCATTGCGCATTACGACTACTGGAGCGACA
>JAYWAV010000103.1:0-6330 GCA_043782015.1 Rhodoferax sp.
GCTACTCCGACCTTGATTCCGACCGAAGAAGGCGACTTTTGGCACGCACTGGTGCAGCAGCTTATTCAGGCTGAGGCGATTGCTGCGCTGGTGCGCGAGCTGGCATTGCAGTCGCAACTGGTGGCACGCGATACCGACCAGTGGCTGCTGCGGGTGGAGCGCGAATCATTGAACCAACCGGGAAGTCGGGATCGCTTGAGCGCTGCGCTGCATGCCGCGGGGCATGCTGTCAAATTGGCGGTGGAAATAGGGCGCGTGACCGACTGCCCGGGCCGTCGCAATACTGCGGCGACTGCGGAAAAGCAGCTTGCCGCTGAAAAGATTATTTTCGAAGCGCCCTTCGTGCAAGCGATGATGCGGGACTTTGGCGCGAAAATTGTGCCTGGAACGATCAAGCCCATTTAATCCGTTGGGGTCAGAGCACATCGCTTCACGTGGTGTCTGGCCCGCAAAGTCAATTAATCAGTTGGGGTCAGAGCACATCGCTTCACGAGTGGTCTGACCCGCAAAGTTTTATGAAAGGAAATTATGTTCAACAAAGGACAACTGGCTGGCCTGATGAAACAGGCGCAAGCCATGCAGGACAACATGAAGAAGGCCCAGGATGAACTGGGCAACATTGAAGTCAGCGCCGAGTCCGGCTCTGGCCTGGTGAAGGTCACGATGACCTGCAAGCACGAGGTGCGTCGCATTACCATCGACCCGAGCCTGCTGGCCGATGACAAGGATATGCTGGAGGATCTGGTGGCTGCCGCTTTCAACGCTGCCGTGCGCAAGGCGGAGGAAACTTCTGCCGAGAAGATGGGCAAGATCACCGCGGGCATGCCAGGACTTCCTGGTGGAATGAAGCTTCCTTTTTAAGAAATCCCGTTTGGGCTGAGCCTGTCGAAGCCTGCGTTTCGACACGCTCAACGCGAGCGGATACCTGACCACCCATGTCCGACACCCATGCGCTCGAAACCCTGATCCAGGCACTCAAACGTCTTCCTGGCGTGGGCATCAAGTCGGCCCAGCGCATGGCGTTCCATTTGCTGCAACATGACCGTGCCGCGGCGCAGACCTTGTCGCGCGCCTTGGAAGAGGCAGTGCAGCAGGTGCACCACTGCGAGCGTTGCCATACCTTCACAGAAGCGCGCCTTTGCCGCACCTGTGAAAACCCACAGCGTGACCACAGCAAGCTCTGCGTCGTTGAAACTCCGGCCGATCAATCGGCGATGGAGCGCACGCTGGCCTACCGCGGCTTGTACTTTGTGCTGATGGGCAAACTCAGCCCGCTCGATGGCATTGGGCCTAACGATTTGGGCTTGGCCAAGCTGTTTGAGCGCGCTACCGATGGCACCGTGCAGGAGGTGATTTTGGCCACCAACTTCACCGCCGAAGGCGAAGCCACGGCCCATGTCATTGCCGAGGGGCTGAAGTCCCGCGGCCTGAAGATCACCCGGCTGGCACGTGGTGTGCCGGTGGGGAGTGAACTGGAATACGTTGACCTGGGCACGATTGCCCATGCCCTTGCAGACCGTCGCTAAAACCCAAGGACTGCGACGGACCTCACTGCCATTATTAGGAAAGAAAGAGTCTGATGCCTTACGCCCATTTCACAATTGCCTATTGGTGTGTGCTGGTTGCCGCGCTGTTGCCCATTGTCTGTGCCGGCCTGGCCAAGGGTGGAAAGTTCGGCATACCCCGCAAACAGGGCGGCTACGACAATAACGACCCGCGTAACTGGCTGGCGCGCCAGACCGACTGGCGGGCGCGCGCGAATGCGGCGCAGGCCAACAGCTTTGAGGCGCTGCCACTGTTCATCGGTGCGGTGATCATTGCGCACCAGTTGGGCGCGCACCAAGGGCGCTTGGATATCCTGGCGTTCCTGTTCGTCGTGCTGCGCATTCTGTACATCATGATGTACGTCTCTGGCATAGCCAGCGTTCGCAGCATGGTCTGGGGCGCCGCCTTTGTGGTCAATATCGGCATCCTGTTCATCGGATACCGATAGGGCTCCCACGCTGCCCCGCTAACGCTTGGCAGGTTTGCGTTTGACGACGCGGTTGCTGGGGGTGCTTTTGGACGCAGCGCCCTTGTTGGCACTTGCCGATACATAGACCACGACCTGCTGGCCCGGCTTGAACGCGGCCGAGCTGGAGACCTTGTTCCACTGCGCCACGTTGGCGGTAGATGTCTTGTATTTACGGGCAATCGTGGCAACAGTGTCGCCCTTGCCAGCCTTGATCACCAATCGCTTTTGTACGATTTCCGGCGACACGGAAAGCTGACCGTTGTCAGCCACTTTGCTGGTGACGTCCTGTTCCACGCGCACACTGCGGGGAATCAGTAGCGTGGAGCCCGCGCGGATCACGACCCGGGGTGGGATGTTGTTCACGCTGCGAAATTCGCCTTCGCTCATGCCCACGCGTTTGGCGGCCTCTGCGGTGCGCATCGTGGCCGGTGCAACCCATACCGTCCAGCTCGCCAGGCGGCCACCGCCGTAGCTTTCCAGATTGCTCTGGAAGACCTCGGCGTTGTCCCAGGGCAGCAGAATTTGAGGCGTACCCGCGGCCAGAATCACCGGTTTGTTGATGGAAGGATTGAGTGCCTTGAAGTCGTCCAGCGGGACATCGGCCAGCCTGGCCGCAAGTGCCAAGTCAATATCGCGGCGAATGGTGACGCTTTGAAAGTACGGGTGGTTCTCGATCAGTGGCAGCTTGGAGTTGAACGACTCTGGGTTGGCCACAATGTTTTTCACCGCCTGCAGCTTGGGCACATACATGCGGGTTTCCATCGGCATGTTCAGGTCGAGGTAACCGACACCCTGGCTCGTGCGCTGGTTCTTCGTAATCGCGCGTCGCACGCTGCCTTCGCCCCAGTTGTAGGCGGCCAGCGCGAGATGCCAGTCGCCAAACATGTTGTAGAGCTTTTGAAGGTAGTCCAGCGCCGCTCGGGTGGAGGCCATCACATCACGCCGGTCATCACGAAACGCGTTTTGCTTCAGCTCGAAATATTTACCAGTGGCCGGCATGAACTGCCACATGCCAGCTGCCTTGGCGCCCGATACCGCTTGCGGGTTGAAGGCGCTTTCGATGAAGGGCAACAAGGCCAATTCGCTCGGCATGTTGCGCAGTTCCAGCTCCTCTACGATGTAGAACAGGTATTTCTTGGACCGCTCGGTCATGCGAAAGATGTAGTCTGGGCGCGTGGTGTACCACTGCTCCCGGTCACGCACCAGAGAATTGTCCAGATCCGGCATCGCATAGCCGCGCCGGATCCTTTCCCACAGATCATTGGGCGCTGCCAGCGCGGTGACGATGCGGGTATTGGTTTGCTGCATGTCAACCGGCACCAGAGGCAACTCGGGTGCCGGTTGCGGATAGGTACGGGGGCGTTGCGCCAGCGTGGTCGCAGAAGCCATTTCCCGGCTGGCTGTCAATGAAAGCTTGTCAGCATCAACAACGTGTACCGCAGGCGTGGTGGCCGGCGCGGTGGCTATCGGCGTGGCGCAGGCCGCCAAGCTTAGCAAGGTAACAAATCCGGCAATCCGTAAAAAGTTCATTGGTATTGGTTTTTCCATTGGCGCAGGGTGGCAAACGCACCGCGCTGGTCTACGCTCTGCGCATCAAAGCGGCGCGCAGACGTGATGAGCGCAGCGTCGTGGCTGCGCAAAAAGGGGTTGATCTTCAGTTCCTGCGCAATGGTGCTGGGTAAAGTGGGCTGCGCAGCGGCACGCAGAGCCAGACAGCGTTGCTGGTACTCCAACAGCGCCTGGTTTTCGGGGTCGACTTCCCGCGCGAACTTCAGATTGGAGAGGGTGTACTCGTGGGTGCAGCACACCTGGGTGTTGGCCGGCAGTGCGGCCAGCCGTTCCAGCGATGTCAGCATCTGCTCTGGCGTACCCTCAAACAGGCGACCACAGCCGCCGCTGAACAGCGTGTCGCCGCAAAACAGAATGGGGGCGGGTTGGGCCTCAGCGCAAAAATATGCAATGTGCCCGGCCGTGTGGCCTGGCACATCCAACACCTGAAAATCCAGACCCATGGCATGGACTTGGTCACCATCCTGCAGGCGGTGCTGCACTTCAGCGATTTGTTCCCGCGCCGGACCGTAGACCACCGCACCGGTGGCTTCGCGCAATTTCTGGATACCGCCCGTGTGATCGCTGTGGTGGTGCGTGACTAGAATGGTGTGCAGTTGCAGGCCTGTCTCAGACAGTGCACGCAGTACCGGATGTGCGTCTCCCGGGTCTACGACCAGTGCGCCACGCCCGTCATGCAACATCCAGATGTAATTGTCAGTGAAGGCGGGTAGCGGTATTAACGTCATGAGCGATGAAATTATAGATATGCACGAATGGTTCCAGACCCCGGCAGGACAAACCCTGCTGGACTGGGAGCGCGCGCAGGTCGATCGCGCGGTGGCGGACATCTTTGGCTACCATGCATTGCAGCTCGGTTTGCCTGAGATGCATGGCCTTCAGGCCAACCGCATGCCGTACCAATGGCTGGGCGTGGACCATGCCATTCCGCTGGACGCCGCTGCCTCGCGCGTTGCGCTGTTGACGGACTACGCCGCATTGCCGTTTCCCGCCAATAGCCTGGATATGGTGTTGCTGCCACATACCCTGGAGTTGAGTGCCGACCCTCACGCCACTTTGCGTGAAGTGGAGCGGGTGCTGGTGCCTGAAGGACGCGTGGTGATTTGCGGGCTCAACCCGGTCAGTCTGTGGGCAATGCGCCAGCGCCGCGCCCATCTTTACCAGCGCATGGGCTTTGGAAAACTGTTTTTGCCAGAAGGCGGTGAGTTCATAGGCTATTGGCG
Organism: Rhodoferax sp.; assembly: GCA_043782015.1. Lineage (GTDB taxonomy): Bacteria > Pseudomonadota > Gammaproteobacteria > Burkholderiales > Burkholderiaceae_C > Allorhodoferax. The sequence goes on from JAYWAV010000103.1 coordinate 4,807, forward strand.
CATGCGCGACTGGTTGCGCCTGTTGGGGTTTGAGATTGAGGTTGGAGAATTTGGCTGCTATCGACCCGCAGTCGATAGTGCAAGGATGCTGCAGCGCTTTGAGTGGATGGAGCGCGCCGGTGCGCGCTGGTGGCCTATTTTTGGGGCCGCCTATTTTTTGGTAGCGGTCAAGCGCGTGCGCGGTATGCGCCTGTTGGGCCCCGCCTGGAAGGCCAACCCGAAGCGGGTCGGTGCCACGGTGCCGATGACGCACAACCTGGGAAAAAGAAAAATGACGGGAACACAAGAATGAACAAAGTGGTGATTTACACCGATGGCGCTTGTAAAGGTAATCCTGGGCCAGGGGGCTGGGGCGTGTTGATGCGCTCCGAAGATGGTTCGGAAAAGGAGCTGTGCGGCGGTGAGCTGGGCACGACCAATAACCGCATGGAAATGATGGCGGTGATCCAGGCGCTGACGGCGCTCAAGCGGCCTTGTAGTGTGACCTTGCACCTGGACAGTCAGTACGTGCTCAAGGGCATTACAGAGTGGCTGGTGGGCTGGAAGGCCAAGGGCTGGAAAACTGCGGCCAAGCAACCTGTCAAGAACGTCGACCTGTGGCAGCAACTGGACCAACTGGTCAGCACGTCCGGACATACGATTGACTGGCGCTGGGTCAAGGGCCACGCGGGCGACCCGGGCAATGAGCGGGCCGATGCGCTAGCGAACCGCGGCGTCGAAAAGGCCTTGGCGGCCTAATTTTTCGCCAGGCCGCCCCAAGGTTCACACAGTGCGGCGAAGCCAAAATGCGCCCCCTTTGGGGGGCAGCGACCCGCGCAGCGGCGGAGTATGGGGGCTAGATCACACCGTCGAACATCATCAGTTGAACGGTATCACCGGTTGCCACATTACCTTGTTCGTGGGGTAACACTAGCAACCCGTTGGCCTGCACCATCGAACTCAAAATGCCAGATCCCTGGTTGCCCGTGATGTGGGCCACGAGCTTGCCATCCGGGCCTGGTTGCACCCAGGCGCGCTGGTATTCGGTACGTCCAGGTTTCTTGCGGATGGCATGACCTGCTTGTGCCTGCAGCAATACCGGTTGATCTGCTTTGCAGCCCATCATCTTGCGCAACGCGGGCCGCACAAAAGCCAGAAATGTCACCATCACCGCCACCGGATTGCCGGGCAGGCCAAACAGGATGCAGTGGCCCAATCGCCCGACGGCCATGGGGCGCCCTGGTCGCATCGCAATCTTCCAGAAGGCAATGCCATTCCCTGAGAGTTTGCGCATGGTGGCTTTGGTGTGGTCTGCCTCGCCTACGCTGACACCGCCACTGGTGATGATGGCGTCGGCTTGTGCGCTGGCGTTGCTGAAAGCAGCTTCCAGTGCCTTTGGATCGTCGTGCACCAGGCCCATGTCGATGACTTCTACGCCCATACGCGTCAGCAGGCCAAACAGCGTGAAGCGGTTGCTGTCATACACGGCACCGCTGCGCGGTGCTTCACCCAACTGCATGATTTCATCGCCGGTGGAAAAGTAGG
>JAYWAV010000104.1:0-6256 GCA_043782015.1 Rhodoferax sp.
GACACGCTGGCCTACCTGTGTACCAGCCCCTACGACGTGCGCCTGGCGCAGGAGCGCTTCCCGAAAATCCATTTTCACCCACTTCGGGAACACGCGGGATTGGCGCTGCAAAACGCAGGATAAACTCTGCGCGTACAAAACCAAAAGTGCTTGAGGGAGCCTTGATATGCGTACTCTACGTTGCGGCGCTGCGCGCTATTTTTCCAGCTTGTTCTTGCTGCTGTGCCTGTCGGCCTGTGGTGGTGGCGGGGGAGGCTCCGCAAGCACCGCCGGCGCAAGTACCGCCCCACCCGCCAGCGCTTTTCCTCCGTCCAGCACTCTGGCGAATGTCTGCACCGTAGAAGGCGAAAAGAAATTTGTCCGCTCTTATCTGGACGAAAAATACCTTTGGTACCGCGAGATCCCAACAGTGGATGCAACGGTGTACACCGACGTCGTCAAATATTTCAAGGCCTTGCTGGTCACCACCCCTGACGCGAACAATCTGCCCAAGGACCAATTCAGCTTCGTTGTCCCGACAGCGGACGCGGACTCACTGTCAACAGGTGTGAACGTCGGCTACGGCTGGGATTTGGTCTATGACGAACTGCGCCGCATCCGCGTCACCACGGTGGAAAGCGGTTCGCCCGCAGCCCAGGCGGGCATAGCGCGCGGCGGCTATATCGCATCGGTCACCAACTACAACGTCCAGAGCTTTTTCCCGAACACGGCCGGCGCCTGGATCGAATTTCGCTATGCCGACACGCCTAGCAGCGCGCCGCGCACCATCCGCCTGGACGCGCGCACCGTAACCGAAGACCCGGTGCCGCTCAACAGTACCGTGACCAGCCCCGGGGGCAAGCGCGCAGCCTATGTCACATTCAATGCGCACTCCGAAGGCGCGCAAGACAAGCTGATCACCGCGGTGCAATCCATGCGCGCCGCAGGAACCACCGAATTGATGCTGGACATGCGCTACAACTCCGGCGGCTACCTCTACATTGCCGGCACGCTTGCCGCGATGCTCAGCGGCCCGCAGGCCAATGGCCAGGTATTTGAAGCGCTCAAATACAACGACAAGCGCACGGCCGACACGGCAAACAGCGTCTATCGCATTCCCTCCAGCGTGGAATATGCCGAGAAAACCTATCCAGCGGGTTATCTATTGCCGCGACTGAACCTCAAGCGCGTCTACGTGCTGGGTTCGGCACACACCTGCTCTGCCAGCGAATCGGTGATCAACGGCTTGCGTGGCATTGATGTAGAGGTCGTGTTGATTGGCCAATCGACCTGCGGAAAGCCGTATGGCTTTACCCGCAGGAACAACTGTGCACTGTCGTACTACCCGATCGAATTCCAGGGTACCAACAACAAAGGCTTTGGCGACTACAGCGCAGGCTTCGCACCGACTTGCCCAGGCGCAGACGACCTGGACCACGCTTTGGGCCAGTCGCAAGAAGGCCTGCTGTCTTCCGCGCTCTACCATCTGGACCATGGAAGCTGTGCACCCATTGCCGCGCAGAAACAGTCGCTGGTACAAGGCAGTCTTGCGGAGTCCAATCCAATGTCAATTGAGCGTTTGCAACGCGGGCGCTTGCTGCGCCCTGTGTCGCCCTAGCGCTTACGCAGAACCGCGCCACCATGCAGCCGCTGTCATCCTGGCCCCTGCATGCGCGGCGCGATCTGCTGGGCGTATTCACCGACATTGACGACACACTGACCACCGGCGGCTCCATCACGGCAGATGCGCTGCAAGCCCTCGGCGATCTGAAGGCCGCTGGGCTCATCGTCATCCCCATTACCGGGCGGCCGATTGGCTGGTGCGAACCTTTCATTTCAGGCGCAACCCCATGGCCGGTAGACGCGATGGTGGCAGAGAATGGCAGCGTTGCTTTTGCGAGGGAAAAAGTCCTGCAAGCTTTATTGGATGAGCGCAGGCCGCTATCAAAACTATACCAACAAGATGCCGCCACACGCACCCACAACCAGACCCGCATGCAGCAAATCGCAGCGCAAGTGATGGCCGAAGTACCGGGCGTGGCGCCGTCGCGCGACTGCGGTGGCCGCGAGACCGACCTCGCATTCGACTACAACGAATTTGCCAGGCTGTCGCCCGAGACCGTGCAACGTGTCGTAGCCATGCTGCAACATGCTGGCATGCACACCACCGTCAGCAGCATCCATATCCACGGCTGCTTTGGTGACTTCACCAAATGGACCGGTGCCCGCTGGATCACTCGCGAACTCTTTCAACGTGATCTGGCACTGGAACTGGACCGGTGGGTGTTTGTCGGCGACTCGGGCAACGACCAAGCCATGTTCGAGCATTTCACACACAGCGCAGGCGTGGCCAATATCGCCCATTCCGCCGCGAACATGCAACATCTGCCCCGCTACATCACACCCAGCGAACGCGGTGCGGGGTTTGCAGAGGTGGCACGCTGCATTCTGGAGGGGTAGGTGCGTTAGCGTACGGTGTGATTTTGTAACCGACGGTAGACTTGTCATCTAGGTTTGTTCACAGGGCGTTGAATAGCCTCTAACCGAAAAGGTACCTCATGAAACGACTCGCAATGCTCGCTCTCGCCGCTGGCGCTTTGGCTCCCGCCTTTGCACAAACCTCCGTCGGCGTATCCATCGGCATCAACCAGCCCGGCGTCTACGGCCGCATCGATATCGGCAACTACCCGCAGCCGCGTTTTATCAATGCACAGCCCATCATCATCGTGCCGCAGACCGTCTACGTGCAACAGCAGCCCATGTATCTGTACGTACCGCCAGGCCACCAGAAAAACTGGGCCAAGCATTGCTACCGCTACGACGCATGTGGCCGGCCTGTGTACTTCGTTCGCGAAGACTGGGTCCGTGAACGCTACGAGGATGAACGTCGCCATGGTGGCTACGACCGCGGAGACGACGACCATGGCAACGGCCACGGAAAAGGCAAGGGCAAGGACAAACATGGCAAGGGTCACGACGATTAACTTGCGGTAGCACAGCCCGCACCCACGGCCTGCCTCACAACACGCAAAAAAGCCTGCCGCAGCGCACTGCGGCAGGCTTTTTCTATGACGCGTTCAGATCGACGCAGGTTCTGCCGTGTCGTCTACCGCCAGCATTGCACTCCCAAGCACCAGCGGGTCGCTCAACTCGCTGGTGGCAGCGATCTGCTGCTTGGAGAAGCTGACCACCGCCGTAATGTCGGTGGTTGCAGCCACTGGCACGTCGGTGCCGGTGACCGTGGTCGCAGCGCCCGTACTGTAGCCGCTGGAGCCACCGCCGCAGCCAGTGGCTATCAGCAGCAGCATCGCCAAGGGGACTGTCGTCTGGATGGGTTTCATAACTTTGCTCTTGGTGAATCAATAGCTTGCCGAACCGGCGTTGGGCGTATTGAGGTAGGGGAAGCGAGTCAGGAAGGGCACCGTGGCCTGGTCCACCGCATCGTGGATGTTGGCCGAGCTGGCACCCAGCGGCACGCTGGACGGCTTGCAGGCCGAGGTCAGCGACGGCACACCCGGCACACCGTTGAGGCCCAGGGAATTGTTGTCACCGTTGATTACGCACAAACCACCCAAAACCGCGACCAGGGCAATGTCCACCACGTCATCCTTCGGACGTCGACCGTTCGGGAAACCGGCCAAATCTTTGGCTTGTGACAGATTGGCCGTACCACCGACACGCAGTACCTCTCCGGCCACACCGAGGCGGTTCTGGTCGGCAAACTGCACCGGCGCGATGGCTGTATTCAGGCGCAGCACTTCGGAGGGTGTGGCCGTTGCAGGCTTGTTGACACCGGCGATACCGGTGAGGAACACGGTGGCCAAATCGGTACGCGGCAGGTTGGTCGGTGCCACGCCCTTGGGGTCACCTGTCAGCACCAGGCCCAAGAGTACGGGCAGGGTGGGGTTGGTCACATAGGTCAGAAACTGCGTATCGTCTTGGGGCTTGGAGCCGTTGAATTTGTCCTTGTCAGGCAAGCCAATCACCAGCTCGTTGACCAGCGGATTGCCCAGGCGGGACACCTGCACCCAGGCGCCACCTGCCTTCTCACTGGTCTGTTGGCCAGACGCCGGGCTGCCGTTGAGCAAACGGGCCTGGCGCATGCTGGCCGTGGTCCAGCCGCCAATGACGGGATCGGTACCCGCTGTCAGACAGTCCTTGTGCACTTCAAGCGCAATGGTGGTGATGTTGTTTTTCTGGATGTAATGCTTGCCACCCATGCCCGCAGCGTCCTTGTTGGCTGGGTCGAGCAGGAAAGACGCTGGCGCATTCACCAGGTCAAACACGGTACCCAAATTGACGGCAAAGCCTTCCTGGCGCTGGCCAACGAATACCTTCCCCATATCCTTGCCCGCGGGGCAGCCCGGTATCTTGATGCTGTGCACGTGCAACTGGGCATAGGCCTCGTAGGCAACCAGGTCGCCCAGTGTTTTGGAGCCAATATAGTCCACCGGCTTTTCGAACGACTTGGTGGTGCCATCGCCCTTGGTGATGGCGGAGACGGCACCCTTGCGCCGATCGCCGCGCACGACGTTGACCGTATAGGTTTCGTTGAGGTTCAGGTTGGGGTCGGTCAGCTTGCTGACGGCGCCAGCCTGGATCAGCGGGATGGCGACCTTGGAGGTGCCGATGTCGAGTGCGACGTTGTTGAGTTTGTTATTGAAACGGAACTGGAAGGTAATGTCTTCTTTGGCGTCACCGTTGTTGTCCAGGTGGATTTCGTACAGGGCATTGGGATCCATCGAGAAGTAGTTGGGGCCACCGTAGGGGCCCTGCAGCGGCTGGTAGTTGGCCAGCATGGTGACGTAGTCACTGCGCCCGCTGGTGCCGGTGGAACTGATGCCTTCATAACTGCGGAACATGTAAAAGTCCGTGCCGTCCACCTTGGGCGAGGTCGTGATAAACGGTGCTTCGCGGTGGCTGGAGGCCAGCGCGGCACCCGCCGTCAACATCAAAATGCACGCTTGGGCCAGTCGGCCGTAGGTCTGCTTCATCGGTAGCTCCTTAGGGTTGTTGTGGAAACGTCTACCGGGTGAATACGCGGGAAAGCGCCCGCTGGATTCAACCCGGATGTAACAATTTGCAACCCCTCGCCCCGTCCGCCGCTGGACCCCACGCTGGGTGGACTAACGCGCCAGCACCGCCTCCAGCGCTTTGCCGGTGTGGGTGCCCAGGCGCACCACCTCTTCCGGCGTCGCAGCAGCCACTACACGCCCCCCGCCATTGCCTCCTTCCGGGCCCAAGTCCAGCACCCAGTCAGCTTCAGCAATCACGTCCAGGTCGTGCTCAATGACCACCACGCTGTGGCCGGCATTGACCAGGCGGTGCAGCACATGGATCAGCTTTTCCACATCAGCCATGTGCAGGCCGACCGTGGGCTCATCCAGCACATACAGGGTATGCGGCGCCTTCTGGCCGCGCTTGCCGATGTCGTCGCGCACCTTGGACAGCTCCGTCACCAGCTTGATACGTTGTGCCTCGCCGCCGCTCAGCGTGGGTGAAGGCTGCCCGAGTGTGAGGTAGCCCAGTCCAACGTCTTTGAGCAACTGCAGTGGATGCGCGATGACTGGCATTGCGACAAAGAAGTCCACCGCCTCATCCACCTCCATCTGCAGCACATCGCCAATGTTCTTGCCGCGCCAGGTGACGGCCTGCGTCTCGGGGTTGAAGCGCGCACCCTTGCAGGTTTCGCACAGGACCTTCACATCGGGCAAAAAGCTCATGCCAATGGTACGTATGCCCTGTCCTTCGCAGCTGGGGCAGCGACCCTCACCGGTGTTGAAGCTAAAGCGGTTGGCTGCATAACCGCGCGCCTTGGCTTCCAGGGTGTCGGCAAAGAGTTTGCGGATGGTGTCCCAAAAACCGATGTAGGTCGCGGGACAACTGCGCGGCGTTTTTCCAATGGGGGTCTGGTCGACCTCCAGCACGCGGTCCACCGTTTCAAACCCGCTCACCCCCTCGCACCCCACCCACGCAGGATGCTTCCCTTTTGATAGCGCTTCACGCCCGGCCTTCGTGGCCTGCAGGGCTACAACAGCCTGAACATTGGCCAGCAGCACGTCTCTGGCCAATGTCGACTTGCCTGAGCCGCTGACGCCGGTGATGGCAACCAGGCGTTTCAGGGGCACATGCGCTGTGACGTTTTGCAAGTTGTGCATCGTGGCGTTGTGTACCGTCAGCCAGTCTATTTTTGCCATGGTTGCTGTGCTCGCACCGGGTAGCCCAGGGGCAGGCGCCTCGTGCATTCTCTGCGCGACTGCAATGTCGGCGCCCACCC
>JAYWAV010000105.1:0-6245 GCA_043782015.1 Rhodoferax sp.
GAGTACTACGTGGCTGAAATTCAGCCCGGCAAGATCGTGTTTGAAATCGTCGGTGTGCCTGAAGAGCTGGCACGCGAGGCATTCCGTTTGGCCGCGGCCAAGCTGCCTCTGCGTACCACTTTCGTGGCACGCATGATTGGCCAGTAATTCAGGAGATATCGAAATGACGAAAGCTGCTGAACTGCGCACCAAGGACGTTGCCGGCTTGAAAACGGAAGTCAAGGCGCTGCAAAAAGCCCACTTTGGCCTGCGTATGCAAAAAGCCACGCAACAACTCACCAACACCGGTACGCTGCGCATTGCGCGCCGCGACATTGCCCGCGCCAAGACTATTCTTGTGCAAAAGCAATCCGCCGACAAATCCGCCAAATAAGGAGCAAACATGACGGAAGCTAAAAAATCCCTCAAGCGCACCTTGGTTGGCAAGGTGGTCAGCGACAAGCGTTCCAAGACCGTTACGGTTTTGATCGAACGCCGTGTAAAACACGCTCTTTATGGCAAGATTGTTGCCAAGTCGAGCAAGTACCACGCCCATGACGAAAAGGGCGAGTACCACATGGGCGATGTGATTGAAATCACCGAAAGCCGTCCTATCTCCAAGACCAAGAACTGGGTTGCGACCCGTCTGGTTGAGAAAGCAGCAGCGGTCTAAAAAGCCCACTGCTTCGATCTCTGCAGAGAGTAAAAAAGCGGCCCACAATGTGGGCCGCTTTGCTTTGTGCAAAAGCTTTTTAACAAACCCAATCTCAAGGAACAGACATGATCAAAGTAGGTGACATCCTTCCATCCGCAACACTGATGGAATATTCAGAAGTTGAAGGCGAAGGCTGCAGTATTGGCCCTAACGCCATCGACGTGACCAAAGCCACCGCCGGCAAGACCATTGCACTGTTTGCACTGCCTGGTGCATTCACCCCAACCTGCTCCGCCAAACACGTGCCTGGCTATGTAGCCGCCATCGAAGAATTCAAAGCCGCCGGGGTTGATGAAATCTGGTGCGTCAGCGTCAACGATGCGTTTGTGATGGGTGCATGGGCACGTGATCAGAAGACGGAAGGCAAAGTTCGCATGCTGGCCGATGGCAGCGCAGCATTCGCACAGGCCACTGGCCTGACACTGGATCTGACGGGCCGCGGTATGGGCTTGCGCAGCAACCGCTATTCCATGCTGGTCAAAGACGGCAAAGTTGCTTCCCTCAATATCGAAGGCCCTGGTAAGTTCGAAGTGAGTGATGCTGCCACTTTGCTCGCACAAGCGAAAGCCTGATACGTCGAAAGGTAACTCGCTGCTGGGCCGCCCCTTGGCGAGTTAGCCTCCTTTTGGGGGGCAGCGACCCGCTCACGCATCTGCGGTCGCAGATGCGCTCACGTTGTGGCAATACGCCCTGCACGGCTGAATGGCCGTGCGTGGGTGGAGCGCGGGGGCTCTTATCTGGCGCCCAGATCTGCCTTCAGGTAGTGGGCACCTGCTATCGGGTTGTAGTAGTACGGCGGAATCTCCGCAAAACCAAGCTCCTGGTACAGCGCGCGGGCCGACTCCATGTCGTCCAGCGTGTCCAGCAATATGCAATCAAAGCCACTGGCGGTCGCGCTATCCAGCACCGCTTCGGACAATTGGCGACCCAGACCCAAGCCCCTGAACTGCGGGCGAACATAAAGCCGCTTCATCTCGCAGGCATTGACATAGTCGACTGCGTGCAACGGCCGCACCGCGCAGCATCCGGCAAATTCACCGTTCACAGTCGCCAGCAGCAGCGCGCCAAGGGGTGCCGCATATTCGCCAGGCAAATCCCGCAGCTCATCTTCAAATTTCTGGAAACAGAGATCTACATTCAGCGATTTCGCATATTCCCGAAACAGCATGTGCACGCCCTCCAGATCGGCAGGGCCAAGCGCGGCTCGCACTACAACGGCAGGAGAGGTAGTAGACAGAGGGGTCGGCACAGGCGAAATATTACACGGCTTGCCATTCCGTTCTGCCAGCAGGATCCTGCCGCAAACCGGTACCATGCAAGCTGTCACAAAGACCTTGAGGAGATGCGTTATGCAACGACGTGAATTCACCGGCCTGTCCCTTTCGGTGGGTACGCTGTTGGCTCTGGCCCAGATGCGCGCCTACGCGCTGGACTTGGCCAGCCTGACCAATACGGACGCCAGTGCCGGCTTGCGCACGGCACTGGAAAAGGGGGCCGCCCAAGCGGTCAAGACACTGGGTGCGAAGGACGGCTTTTTGGGCAACCCCAAGGTGCAGATTCAGCTGCCGCCCGCGCTGGAAAACGCCGCCAAAATGTTGCGCACACTGGGGCAGGGCGAGCAGGTGGATGCTCTGGTGACCTCCATGAACCGCGGTGCAGAAGCGGCAGTACCGATGGCACAACCGCTTTTGGTCAAGGCGGTCAAAAACATGAGTATTCATGACGCCAAAGGCATCCTCTCGGGTGGCAACACGGGCGCGACGCAGTTCTTTGCGCAAAAGACGCGCGGTGATCTGACCGTGCAGTTCCTGCCTGCTGTCACCAAGGCCACCGAGAAGGTGGGCCTGGCACAAAAGTACAACCAGCTGGCTGGCAAAGCCGCTGACATGGGCCTGGTGAAAAAAGAAGACGCCAATATCCAGAAGTACGTCACCGACAAGGCGCTCGACGGCCTGTACTTCATGATCGGCCAGGAAGAGCAGGCGCTGCGCCAGAACCCCGAAAAATATGGCAGCGCGTTGTTGAGCAAGGTCTTTGGTGCGCTGTGATGGGCGGGTGGTCTGCGCACTCACGCTCGCAGCATTGACTACGCTGGGCTGTTCCCCCGCGTTGAACTGGCGCGAAGTGCCGCTGGGCAGTACCAAAATGATGCTGCCCTGCAAACCCGATCACGCGCAGCGCACCATACAACTGGACGATAAACAAATGAACATGGAAATGGTGGGCTGCGAGGCAGGCGGCGCTTTGTTTGCCGCCAGCCGACTGAAAGTCCCGCCCGCCGAGCAGCAAGCCGTGTTGGCCCAATGGCACCGCGCCAGCATGGCCAGTCTGGGTGACGTGGCGCACAGCCAGACTACGCCGCCTTGGACGGGTAAATCGCTGGCAGCGACTGGGCAAGGCAAGGGCCAGGACGGCAATGCGATGCAGGCCCGCTTCCTTTGGCAAACCGGCAGCCGTGAAGTGATTCTGCTGGCGGTCTATGCGCAGCGCGTAGGGACTGACATGACCGAACCCTTTCTCATCGACTTGAAGCTGCAATGAGCGACCCGCTGCCCTGGCGCAAGTCCATCGCGGTATTTGCAGTCTTCGCCTGCGCCTATTTTTTGTCGACGCTGATCCGCGCGATCACAGCGACGCTGGCGCCCACGCTGGTGGCCGAGTTGCAACTGAACGCACGCGATCTCGGGTTGCTGGCCGGTGGCTACTTTCTGGGTTTTGCGGCAACCCAATTGCCACTTGGCAAACGGCTGGACCGCTTTGGCCCCCGAAGCGTGCAGTGTGTGTTGCTCAGTGTTGCGGTTGTGGCTTGCCTGGCCTTTGCCTGGGCGACCAGTTTCTGGGGGCTGCTGGCAGCGCGGATGTTGACGGGTGTGGGCGTCGGCGCCTGCCTGATGGCGCCGCTGACGGGCTACCGGCGCTGGCTAGAGCGCAGCCAGCAATTGCGTGCGAACTCGTGGATGCTGACGGCCGGGGCATTGGGCTTTGTGGCTTCGACCCTGCCAGTGCAATGGCTGCTTCCGCAGTACGGCTGGCGCCCGATATTCGTGGGACTCGCGATTCTGCTGGCACTTGCTGCGCTGTTGATCGCCTGGCAGGTCCCCGGATGGAGCCCAACTCCTTCGCAATCAGGCACTGCGCCTTCCGCTGGCTACGCCCAAGTTTGGGCCAACCTGTACTTCCGAAAAATGGCGCCGCTGGGCTTCTTCAACTACGGCGGGCTGGTAGCGGTGCAGACGCTGTGGGCCGCGCCGTGGATGGTGAAGGTCGCGGGTTACAGCCCGCTGCAGGCGGCGACCGGTCTGTTCTGGATCAACATCGCGATGCTGGTGTCGTACCTGCTGTGGGGTTGGGCTAACCCGTGGCTAGACCGTCGCGGGCTCAAGGCGGAGCGCCTGATTGCCTATGGAACGCCGCTGTCGTTCATTCTGCTTGCTATTCTTATAGGAGCTGGAAGTGCTCTGTCTACGGGCGCTGCAGCCGTTATTGGCTTGTATTGTGTGAGTTGCACAGTGGTCGCACTGGCGCAGCCCGCGGTCGGCATGGCATTCCCGGCGGAGCTGGCCGGGCGTGCCCTCTCGGCGTTCAACCTGATGATTTTCAGCGGCATCTTCTGTGTGCAGTGGGGCGTGGGCTTGGCTGTCGATGCTTTGCGCGCAGTCGGTTACGCAGAAGTAGTGGCGTATCAGGGGGCAATGGGCATCTTCGGCTTGTGTTGCATCGCCGCATACTTTCATTTTTTGCGGGCAAAGACGCCATAATCGGCGACAACCACGCCCATCCCACCATGAATACCGGCATCCTCATCATTGCGCACGCGCCTCTGGCCAGTGCCTTGCGTGCGTGCGTGTTGCATGTGTTCCCGGATACGGCCACCGGTGTATTGGCGCTGGACGTGGCACCCGAGTCGTCTACCCAAGCCACGCAGGAACAGGCGATGGCTATGCTTGCGCAACTGAACACGCCGCAGACGCTGGTGCTGACCGATGTGTTTGGTGCGACGCCCTGCAACGTGGCGCAAAAGGTGGTGGATGGCATCAGTGCCCGGCTGGTCGCTGGCGTCAATCTGCCCATGCTGCTGCGCACGATCAATTACCGGCACGAGGCGCTGGATATTCTGGTGGCCCGTGCACAAGCCGGCGGTACGCAGGGCATCATGCAAGTGGCCGTCACCGCACCCCAGAATCAGGCAAGAAATCCCCATGATCAATCGCAACACGACCATAGTCAATAAGCTGGGCCTGCACGCCCGCGCTTCCGCCAAACTCACCAAGATGGCGGGCAGTTTTCCCTGCGAAGTCTGGATGGCACGCGGCGACCGCAAGGTCAACGCCAAGAGCATCATGGGCGTCATGATGCTGGCCGCCGGCATTGGCTCGGAAGTCAGTCTGGAGACTTCGGGGGACCGCGAAGAAGAAGCGATGGAGGCGCTGCTGGCCTTGATCGCCGACCGCTTCGGCGAAGGCGAATGACGGAGTCCGCATGACCTTTGCCATCCAGGGCCTGACGGTATCGCGCGGCGTTGCCATCGGGCGCGCGGTGTTGGTGGCGTCCAGCCGTGTCGATGTAGCGCACTACTTCATCGATGCGCAGGATGTCGACGCAGAGATTCAGCGCGTGCGCACCGGCCGTGACGCCGTCATCGACGAGATCCACCGGCTGCAGGAAACCATCACCCACATGGGCCCCAAGGAAGCGCCGCATGAGCTGAGCGCGCTGCTCGACGTGCACCTGATGTTGCTGCAGGACGCAGAGCTGGTGGGCGGCGTCAAGCGCTGGATCACTGAACGCCTGTACAACGCTGAGTGGGCGTTGACCACACAACTGGAAATCATCGCGCGCCAGTTCGATGAAATGGAAGACGAGTACCTGCGCGAGCGCAAGGCCGATCTGGAGCAGATTGCCGAGCGCATTCTGCGGGCGATGAAGGGCAGCGCGTCGCCACTCACCGTACACCCGCATGGCCCCCGCAAAGCGTCACAACAGGACTTGCTGCTGGACGACACGGTCGATGTGCCGCTGGTGCTGATCGCGCACGACCTGTCGCCGGCCGACATGCTGCAGTTCAAGCAAAGCGTGTTCGCTGGCTTCATCACCGACGTCGGTGGCAAAACCTCACACACTGCCATCGTCGCGCGCAGCATGGACATCCCCGCCGTGGTCGGTGCGCGCACGTCCAGCCAGCTGGTGCGTCAGGACGACTGGATCATCATCGACGGCGATGCCGGTGTCGTCATCGTTGACCCGTCGCCCATCATCCTCGCCGAATATGGTTTCAAGCAGCGCCAGGGCGAGCTGGAGCGCGGTCGCTTGCAGCGTTTGTTGCATACACCCGCCGTCACGATGGATGGCGAGAAGGTGCAGCTGCTGGCCAATATTGAAATGCCGGGCGACGCTGCGTTGGCACTCAAGGCCGGCGCTTTGGGCGTAGGCCTGTTTCGCAGCGAATTTTTGTTCATGGGTCGCCAGGGCAAATTGCCCGACGAAGAAGAGCAGTACCAAGCCTACAAAAAAGCCGTCGAAGGCATGCGCGGCTTGCCGGTCACGATACGCA
>JAYWAV010000106.1:0-6211 GCA_043782015.1 Rhodoferax sp.
ACAGACACTGCCGAGATTGCCGATTTGTATCTGCCGCTGTTGCCCGGAACCGACGTGATGCTGTTCAACGGCATGCTGCACACCATGCTGTGGGAGGGCTGGATCGACGCACCGTATATCGCAGCGCACACCAACGGATTTGAAGCACTCAAAGCGCTGGTGCGCGATTGCACACCCGACATCGTTGCGCAGACCTGCGGTATTGCCAAAGCCGATTTGCTGGAAGCGGCGCGGCTGTTCGCAATTTCGCCTGCAACCTTGAGTTTGTATTGCCAAGGACTGAACCAGTCCAGCAGCGGCACTGCGAAAAACACCGCATTGATCAACCTTCACCTGGCTACCGGCCAGATTGGCAAACCCGGCGCCGGGCCGTTTTCGCTGACCGGTCAGCCCAACGCGATGGGGGGGCGCGAAGTAGGCGGGCTCGCCAACTTGCTGTCGGCCCACCGCGATTTGGCCAATCCGGAGCACCGCGCCGAAGTCGCTGCTTTGTGGAGAATTCCCTCGGTGCCTGACAAGCCCGGCAAGACGGCGGTCGAGATGTTCCAGGCGGCGGCCGACGGAGAAATCAAGGCGCTGTGGATTGCCTGCACCAACCCCGCGCAAAGCATGCCCGACCAGGCCACGGTACGCCGGGCCCTGGAGCGCGCCGAGTTTGTCGTTGTGCAGGAAGCGTTCGCCACCACCGCTACCTGCGCCTATGCCGACTTGCTGCTGCCCGCCACCACCTGGGGCGAAAAGGAAGGCACGGTCACCAACAGCGAGCGCCGCATCAGCCGCGTACGCGCTGCGGTCTATGCGCCGGGTGCCGCGCGACACGACTGGAAAATCGCCATTGATTTCGCGCAGCGGCTAGAAGCCCTTATTCCCGTTCGCCCTGCGCTTGTCGAAGGGCTTCGACAAGCGCAGGGCGAACGGAGTCTGAGCTTGTTCTCTTATGACACCCCCGAAGCCATCTGGAACGAACACCGCGAATCCACCCGGGGGCGCGATCTGGATATCACCGGCATGTCTTACGCAATGCTGGAAGACATGCCCCAGCAATGGCCTTTGAAGGAAGGCGAGCCGCAAGGAAAGGTGCGTTTGTACGAAGACGGCATCTTCCCAACAAGCGATGGCAAAGCTAACTTTGTTGCCACGCCTTACAAGCCAGTCGCCGAACCCCGCGAATCGCGCTACCCCTTCTCACTGACCACCGGACGCCTGCGCGACCAGTGGCACGGCATGAGCCGCACCGGCACGCTGGGTCGTTTGTTTGGCCATGTACCGGAGCCTTCTTTGCAAATGCACCCGCAAGACATGGACCGGCGCTTGTTGAAAGAAAGCGATCTGGTGCACGTCACCAGCAAGCGCGGCTCGATCCTGGTGCCGGTGCAGGCGAGCAGCGAGCTCGGGCTTTCGCAGGTATTTATGGCGATGCACTGGGGCGAGGAGTTTTTAAGTGGCGTCAGCAGCACCGGTGAGCGTCTGGCGGGCGTGAATGCATTGACCACGTCGGCGTATTGCCCCGATTCCAAACAGCCCGAGTTCAAACACGCCGCCGTCAAAGTCCTCAAGGCCGACATGCCGTGGTCGCTGTTGGCGATGGCCTGGCTGCCTGCAACCCAGGCGCTGACTGCGCGCCAGAAGTTGCAAGCGCTGATGGCCAAATTTCCGTTTGCCAGTTGCACTCCGTTTGCGGGAATTTCTGACCGGGACGGCGTATTGTTCCGTGCCAGCGCCCATGACGCACCCGACGCTGAACTACTGGCGCAAATCGAAACCATCTTCAAGCTGGATGGCTCGCTGGTAGTGCGTTATGCAGACCCGAAACGGGGCCAGCGCCGCGCCGCACGGCTGGTGCGCGGAGCGGACAGCAATGCCACGCTGGAAGGTTTCTTGCTGGCGGGCGACACCAGCGCCCAAAGCTGGATCAAAACGCTGCTGCAAGATGAGCAGCCCGCGCAGACCTACGCCCGCGCGCTGATGGTGCCCGGCACCAGGGCGCCTGTGGCCGTGGTGTCGCGCGGCAACACGGTTTGCACCTGCTTCAATGTGACCGATGTGGCGATTGAGGCACAACTCACGCAATGCAAGGGCACGGCCAAACAAAGGCTGGAATCGCTGCAGGGCGCATTGAAATGTGGCACCAACTGTGGGTCGTGCGTGCCCCAGCTGCAACGCATGATCCGGAACGGCATGGCATCGGTGGCGGTTCCCGCATAAGCTCATAGCCTAAAGTTCTCAAGCGTCGCGGACAATCTCCCTATGGGCATAGGCAAGTACATCAAAGAGATCGGGCGCGGCAAGGAAGGCGCCCGCGCGCTGAACCGCGAACAGGCCGCCGACCTGTTTGGCCAGGTGCTGGACGGCACGGTCACCGATCTGGAGATTGGCGCTTTTTGCATGGCGATGCGCATCAAGGGCGAAACTGCTGAGGAGATGGCGGGTTTTCTGGACGCTACCTACCAGCGCCTGCAGCGCATTCCGGCCAGCAGCCAACCTGTCGTCGTAATTCCCAGCTACAACGGCGCACGCAAGTTGCCATTGCTGACACCGCTGCTCGGCTTACTACTGGCGCGCGAAGGCCTGCCGGTACTGATCCACGGTACAGCCACAGAATCCACCCGGGTTTTTACGTCTAAAGTGCTCGAAGCGCTTGGTATACCTGCGCAAGAAGCTATCAAAACCATAGCATCTGGTGAGCTGGCGTTTGCGCCCACTGCACTCTTGTGCCCGGGTTTGCAGCGCCTGCTGGAGGTGCGCCGGGTGGTGAATCTGCGCAACCCGGCGCACAGCCTGGTCAAGCTGATGAACCCGTGCGAAGGGAAAAGCCTGATCGTCAGCAGCTATACGCACCCCGAATACGCGATCTCGATGGCCGCCACCTTTGCGTTGACGCAGGCCAACGCGCTGCTGCTGCGCGGCACCGAAGGCGAGGCCGTGGCCGACCCGCGCCGCACGCCGACGATGCAGGCCTTTGTCAACGGCCAGGTGTTCACGCTGCAGGAGCACCAGGCCGGCCCACTGACCACCCTGCCCGCTCTACCCACCCAACTGGACGCAGACACAACGGCCGCCTATATTCAACAGGTGATGGCGGGCGAGCAGCCGGTGCCAGTCCCCATCGCGCAGCAAGTGGCCCACATCTTGCGTTTGATTCAATCTCTATGAAGCACGACCTCTCCCGCCCCAACGCGAAGTTGCCAGGCGCCTTGTGGGGCGCAGGCCAAGTTACATTGGTTGGCGCCGGCCCGGGCGATCCGGAGTTGCTGACGATCAAGGCGCTGAAGGCCATTCAAACTGCCACGGTGCTGCTGGTAGACGATCTGGTCAACGAAGCCATCGTCGCTTTTGCATCGCCCACCGCGCGTGTGGTGCATGTTGGCAAACGTGGCGGCTGCAAGTCCACACCGCAATCCTTTATCGAAAAGCTCATGGTCACCGCCGCACTCGAAGGTGAAAACGTGGTTCGCCTCAAGGGTGGCGATCCGTTCGTCTTTGGACGCGGAGGTGAAGAAGTCGAAAGCCTGCAAGCGGCGGGTATTCGCGTGAGCGTGATCAACGGCATCACCTCGGGCCTCGCCGCAGTCACGTCATTGAACGTGCCACTGACGCACCGCGAACACGCGCACGGCGTGGTGTTTGTGACCGGCCACGCCAAACCGAATGACGCAGGCACCGACTGGCGCGCGCTGGCCGAGACTGCCCGGCAAGCCAAGCTGACGCTGGTGATCTACATGGGCATCAGCGGCGCACAACGCATTCAGGACGAACTGCTGTGGGGTCTGCCTGCAGGCACACCGGTCGCCATCATCCAGAACGCCAGCCTGCCCACCCAGCGCCACGCGGTGTGCGCGCTGGACATGCTGGCGGCCACCATTGCCAGCGAGCAATTGGCCAGCCCCAGCGTGATCATTGTGGGCGATGTGATCCAGGGCCTGGCCGCGAGCCAGTTGCCGGGCCAGGACCTGTCTACCGGCACCTGATCGCGCCGAAACCGGTGAGTGCCTATTTCTTCTCGGGGTAGAGCACTACCTGCACATAGTTGTCCCGGCGCAGGTAGCGTTTCGCAGCGGCCTGCACGTCTGCCAAACTGATGGCTTCCACCAGTTTTTCGTAATTCGCGATGCGGGCCGGATCGGCACCATACACCGTGATGTTTTGCAGCCTGTTCAGCCAGTAGCCGTTTTCGCGCAGGGATTTACGGTGGCCGATCAGCCAGTTCTGTTTCACTTTGGCCAGGTCAGCCGCCTCGGGACCGTTTTGCTGCAGCTTGTCGATCTCGCCAAAGGCGGCTGCGACCACCTTGTCCACATTGTCCGGACCACAGGGCAATTGCATGCCCAATTGGTAGTGGTTGTTGGGGGTACGGAACAAATCGCCGCCCATGCTGCCGCCATAAATCAGGGTTTGCTTTTCACGCAGCTCCTCGATGATGCGGATATTCATGACCTCCATCAATGCATGTACGCGCAACTGTTCGTCTTCCAAGAACGGCGCATCGCCGGCGAACTGGATGCTGACCACGCTCTTGGGCTCGCTGCCCACATTGACCGCCTTTTGCACGACACCCTTGACTGGGCGCACGCCCATGTCGGTATAGGCGGTCTTGATCTCGTCCGTGGGCAGGCTGGCCAGGTAGGTGGTGATCAGGGGCAACACGGTTTCTCGCGTGAAGCTACCAACAAAGATGAAGGTAAAGCCCTTGGCACTGGCAAAGCGCTCCTGGTAAATGCTGCGCATGCGGTCCATGCCGAGCTGTTCGAAATCAGCGGGACGCGGCGTGAGCCATACCCGTGGATGTGCGCTAAACAGCGTGGTCTGCACCGCATCACTGAAAACCGATTCAGGCCGGGCGATGGCGTTTTTCGCAAAATCTTGCGAGCGACTCACAACGGATTTGAACAAGTCCTCGTCGCGCCGGGGTGCAGCAAACTTCAGATGCACCAGTTGCAACATGGTTTCCAGATCGGCGCGGCTTGATGTTGCGCTCACGACATCGTTGTACGTATCCAGCCCGGCCGATACGTTGACCACCTTGCCCGCCAGCATCTTCTGCAGATCAATCGGCGTGAAGTCGGCCAGCCCCATGGACGCCACGATACCGCTGGCGTAGCCTGCGTTGAACTTGTCGGACAGGCCATACAAGGACTGGCCACCAAAGCGGCTCGCGCCCATGATGATCTCGTCGTTCTTGAAGTCGGTCGGCTTGAGGACGACCTTGACGCCGTTGGACAGAAACAGCTCGGTCGTTCCCAGCGCTGCGTTGTGTTTCTCGGAGACGACGGTACCGGCCTTGGGCGGCTTGGCCATCAGGCTGGTCGCCAATACTTTTTCTTCTTTAGCCACCACCGGGCGCTGCTCCGCCTGGCTCATCGCAGCGACCAACTGCTCTTCCTTGGGCGTGGTCTCTTCTTTCTGGTTGCCCATGTAGACAAGCAGCTTGGCGCTCTGGCCGGGAATGGTGCTCTTCGCGAATGCATTGACGTCGGCCAATGTGATTGTCGGCAGCAGCTCCTGCGCGTACATCAGCTCGTTGCTGATACCGGGAATGCTTTCCTGCACCAGGAAATTGCGGATGTATTCGGCTGCGTAGCGCCCGGAATCGGTTTTCTCGCGTTCAGCGAAGGCCAGTTCTACAGAGCGCAACATGCTCTTCTTGCTACGTTCCAACTCGGCCGCCTGAAAGCCGAACTGCTTGGCGCGCTGGTTTTCCAGCACCAGCGCATCCATCGCCGGACCTACGCCCTGCCGCCCCAGCAACGCAAAATTGCTGAAGGCGCGGTATCCCGGCATCATCGGGCTCAATCCGCCAGAACCTCCAACAAAAGGCGGAGTGGCTTGTTGTGTCAGCTCCTGCATCCGCTGGCCCAACATCATGCCAAACAGCCGCTCCAGCAGCTTTTGGCGGGTGTCCCCCAGCGTGCGCTCCACCTTGTCTTCGGTGACCGGGTAGAGAACTTGCACCATGTTGTTGGTGGCTTCCTTGTCAGTCACGACCACCGCTTCCACCTCCTTGCGCACTGGAATTTGGGGATAGTTACGCGGGCGCACATTCGCCGGATTGCGCAGCTTGCTGAAATGCTGTTCCACCAGTGCTTGTGCGTCGGCCAATTCAATATCGCCCACCACCACGACCGCCATCAGGTTGGGGCGGTACCAGTCTTTGTAAAAGCGCTTGATGGCGTCGAATTTGAAGCTATTCAGACTGGCTTCCGTGCCGATGGGC
>JAYWAV010000107.1:0-6204 GCA_043782015.1 Rhodoferax sp.
TTGGCATGGTGCGCAATGCGGTCCATCACGGTGGGCAAGTCCAGCGTGGAGGAAATTTCGCGGCCCACCTCGGCCAGCGCGGCGCTTTCGCGGGTGCGGCGCTGGTTGTCCGCAAACAGCCTCGCACTTTCAAGCGCGATGCTCATGCTGTTGGTCAGCGTCTGCAAAAGCCGCACATCCGAATCACTGAAAGCGTGTTCGCGGTCCAGGTTTTGCAGTGAGATGACGCCAATGGCTTTTCCGCCCACCAGCATGGGTACCCACAGTGTCGATTTCGGCTCTTCGCCATCAATAGACGACGGATTGTTGTAGCGCAAGTCTGCTGCTCTTCCGTCTTCATTGATCAACAGGCATTCACCCGTTTCGACAACGTGCTTTCGGTACCCAATCAGGGGCATGGCCTTTGTCTTGAAGCGCTGGCCGCGCTCGATCGCATAGACGTTATCCAGCAACTTGGTCTGCGGATTCAGCAACGAAATAACCACCACCTGAGCATCGAAGATTTCCCGAATCTTGTCGCCAATCAGGTCATGAATGCCCTGCATATCCATCTTGGCGACCAGACCCGCCTGCACGCTGTTGATGATGGCCAGCTCAGAATTGCGCTGCTCGGTCTCTTTTAGTAGGCGCTGGGTTTCATCAAACAGGCGGGCGTTTTCCAGCGCCGCACTCATGGCACCAGCCAGTGTCTGCAGGAGCCTAACCTCCGCCGGGCCATAGGCGTTTTCGCTTTCAAAGTCGAACGCAGATACCATGCCGCGCACCTGGTTGCCCCATGACAGCGGAACCCACACGCCTGACTTTTCGTCAGAAGAAGTTCCCGGCAGCGGCGGAGCCCCGAGGCGACGCGCTTCTTCGTCAAAGTTGTCGTTGATGACCAACGGCTCCCCCGTACGCAGCACATGGGCAGTGATGCCCTGGACCGGCTGCGCTGGAACTGAGAGGCGATCGCCCTTTTCCACGATGTAAGGGAACTCAACCATGCCGGTGCGCCGATCGAGGATACGGATGCCAACGTCTGCGTTGTGGAATATCTCACGCACCTTGTCGCCCACCGCGTCGTAGATGCCCTGCATGTTCAGTTCGCCCGCCAGCGCAGCCTGTACGGCATTGATCACCGCCAGCTCGGCAGCACGCTGCTCGCTTTCCTTGAACAGGCGCTGGGTTTCGTCAAAAAGGCGGGCGTTTTCCAACGCAACGCCCATGCTATTGGCCAGGGTTTGCAAAAGGCGCAGGTCGTCGTCGTCGAACGCGTACTCCTTCTCCGGGTCCGTGAGCTCGATCAGCCCACGCGCCTCGCCGCCCGCAATGAGTGGCGCCATGACACAGGACTTGTCAGGGGTGGTTCCAGGGATGAGCTTGCCACCCATGCGTCTAGTTTCTGCGGGCAAATTGACTACGACTTTCAGCGTGGTCTTCTTACCCAGGACATGGGTTGCAAAGGCAGAGATGTGCAGCGGATGGGCCTCTACAGGTATCCGATGCCCCCTTTCCATACAAAACGGGTAATGCAGCAAGCCGGTCTGCGCATCAAAGAGTCGTATGGTGGCGTCTGCCTGCGGGAAAATTTCGCAGAGCTTGGTACCGACTTCCTCCACGATCTCGTCGAAGTCGCGCCGGGCGGCCATGCCTTGCTGAATGCTGTTGATGATCAGCAGCTCGCTGGCGCTGTGGTCGGTCTGCGCTGAACTGGCACCAGTGGACACCCATTTGGCCGCGGCAATGGCAGCCAACAAACCCACTGCGTGGGTCTGCTCTTCTCCAAAGCGTCCGCGCGTGCCGTCGATGTCTGCATACAGGCAGCCCACATACATGCCATTGGCAACCAAGGGAACAGTCAGACAACTGCGCTGAAGGATGGCTGCGACACCTGCGGGACCATGCCGCAGCACAGGGGCAAGATCGCGCTGCGCTTGCATCACCCAAGGACCGATGGCTTTGAGCAGCACCGCTTCCGTTTCTCCTTTGGGGAGACGGGATGCGGCAACCGCATCGCCTTTTGCGGAGGCTACCAGCAGCAAGACACGGCTGGCGCCGGTTACGCTCTTTACGACGGCGACCAGCGCGGTATGCAATGGCTTGCCTGATGCAGACTGACCCAACCGCAACCCAGCTGCGGCCAAATTTTCCATGGGATCAGTCATGTGCGGCGCTCTGGAAAGTAGGTGCCGACTGGGTGGCTACTGCGTAACGTGCGCGGTGCCGAGCATGCACATTGGCACATCGCTTCCCGCCTGCAGACCAAGCACCAAAGTCACCGCGTGGCGCTTAGGCAGTGCGTACAAGGCGCACGAAGTACTTCGCTTTGCCCGTATTGCCAAAGACCTTGCCGTTGCCAAAATCTACCAGCCAGGCACCCAGCGCGTCCGTAGCCTCTGGCTTGGCTGCCCAGAAAATGGCGGAGGGCGTTCCGGGGAATGCGACCTTATCAATAGAAGGCTTTTTCTTGGACGATTTATCCACCAAACCCTTGAGCTCGTCTTTCGTCGGCAGTTTCCAGACCGGTGTCATCTTTGCGCCCATGGCTTTGGCGTCAGCCAATAAAGCCTTGGTCGCCTTGCCCGCGCAGGTCTTCCCGTCCCACGTCTGTCCAACAGCGCAACGCTGCCAAATCAATTTGGTCTGGGTATCGGTGACCTCCTGGCCATCGGCAGAGATCACGAAACGACCCTCCGCGTGGGCGGCGAGGCTACCAAACGCCAGCGCCAGAACCGTGACAGTGCGAAAAATTGGGGTGCGAAAGTTCATTTCTATCCTTAAATATTTTTTAGTAACCGCCGAAGAATTCGAGCGACCGCCCCTATGGGAACGGCCTGGATCACCGCACCGGATACCCAGTGAAGGCCACCACGCTCACCATCGCCGTGTTTATAGGTCATTTCCGGCTCCGTCGCAAGAGAGCGCGCCGCCGTGTTGTGGCAGCGCGGCAGTTGCGCACCAAAAAAGGTCGGAAACGCCCGTAGCACCGGCGTAAGCAGCTATTGATTCAATAGCAAATCAGGAGACGATGTAAGCGCCAGCGCCGGTAGAGAGCAGCTTGCCGTCCGTGCCGAAGAACTCCATGCGCGTGGACGCGACGCGTGACCCCAAGCGCATCACTTCGGCGCGCAATTCGAAGCTGTCGCCAATGCCGGGACGCAAATAGTCGATGCGCAAATCAATGGTGCCCAGCTTGCTGAACCGGTGCAGGCGTTGCAGCGGCGGCTCGTCCATATGCCGCGCACCGATGGCGGCCATCACGGCCAAGCCACCCATCGCGTCCAGCCCTGCGCTAATGACTCCGCCATGGATGCGGTTGAAGCTGTAGTGGCCGACCAGCTCGGGCTTCATGGCGATATGCGCCACGACACGCTCTGGGCTGATGCTGGCGATCTTGAGGCCCAGCACTTGGTTGAAGGCGATGGACTCTTCGAAGATTTTTTTCAGACCCGCGAGGAACTCGGGTTCGAAGGCGGTGGAGTCGATTGGCGTGGGGGCTTTTGTCATAAGGAATAAGTAGAACCGTTCGGGCTGAGCTTGTCGAAGCATCCCAGCCCTTCGACATGCTCAGGGCGAACGGAGTAATTGCTTGCAACGTGCATTCTCAGATGCCGAGCTGACGCGAAGCCAACTCTTTCATGATCTCTTCGGTGCCGCCACCAATCATCATCACCTTGACCTCGCGGTAGATGCGCTCGCAGGCAGTGCCACGCATGAATCCCATGCCACCCAGAATCTGTACGCCCTGGTCGGCGCAGAACTGCATGGTTTGTGTTGCGTGGTTTTTCAGCAGGCACACCTGCGCCACCCACTCCGCGCCTTTGGCCGACTTGTCACCGCGGTCTCCGGCATCTGCCCGTGCAGAGACAGCATTTAGCCAGGCGCGGGTCGACTCAATGCGCATCTTCATATCCATCAACTTGTGGCGAATCACCTGATGGTCCACCAGCGCCGTGCCGAATGTCTTGCGCTGGCGCGCCCAAGAAAGCGCTTCGTCGTAACAGCATTCGGAGAACCCCAGCGCCATCGCTGCCATGGACAGGCGCTCACCATTGAAGTTGGTCAGGATCATCTTGAAACCCGCGCCCTCCTCGCCCACCAGATAACGCGCAGGCACGCGCACATTGTCAAAGTGGATCTGTGCAGTGTCCGAACAGTGCCAACCCATCTTTTTCAACGCAGTGCGGGTGATGCCCGGTGCATCGCCCGGCACCATCACCATCGAGATGCCCATCGGGCCTTTGTTTTTCAAATCAGTACGCACGGCCACGGTCAGCCAATCGGCCCGCGTGCCCGATGTGATAAAGATCTTTTCGCCATTGATAACGTACTCATCACCGTCGCGCTGCGCAGTCGTCTTGAGCGCCGACACATCAGTACCGCCACCCGGCTCGGTAATGCACAGCGAAGAGATTTTCTTGCCGGCCAGCACATCGGGAACGACTTCCTGCTGCAAGGCGGGCGACCCGTGGCGCACCACCGGGGGCAATCCGATGTTGTGGCTAAACAGGCTGGCCATCAGGCCTCCGCTGCCGCCAAAACGGGCCAATGCGATCGCCTGCGTCAGGCGCACGCTCCAGGGCACGGGCGTGCCACCCAGCTCTTCCGGGTAGCCCATGCCCAGCCAGCCCAAATCGGCCGCGCGGCCATACAGCGCGCGCGGAAACTCGCCCGCCTCTTCCCAGTCATTGAGATGCGGGGCGACTTCGGTTTGAATGAAACGGCGTGCCGCGTCTTCAACCTGTTGCAAATCTTCGGTAGTGAATTCCATGATCAACGCGCCGGGCGTTTTGCCACGCCCATGGTCTTGGCGATGATGCCCATCATCACTTCATCGGCGCCACCGCCAATCGAGCCGAGGCGGCTGTCGCGGAACATGCGCGCGACCTTGTTCTCCCACGTGTAGCCCATGCCGCCCCAGAATTGCAGGCAGCCGTCGGGCACCAGACGCCCCAGGCGCCCGGCCTTGAGCTTGGCCATCGATGCCAGCTCCAGCACATCCTTGCCGCTCACGTACAACTCGCAGGCGCGATACGTCAAAGCGCGCAGGCTTTCCACTTCGGTCTTCATCTCAGCGAGGCGGAACTGCACCCACTGCTGATCCGCCAGCGTGGCGCCAAACATCTTGCGCTCCTGCGCCCACTCGACAGTCCAGTCAATGCAGTTGTTCAGTGCCTGCAGGCTGCTGGCCGCGCACCACAGGCGCTCTTCCTGAAACTGCTGCATCTGGTAGACAAAGCCCGCGCCTTCCTGCCCGATCAGGTTGCGCTGCGGAACGCGCACTTCGTCGAAGTACAGCAGGCCGGTGTCGCTGCTGTGCATGCCGATCTTCTTGATCTTGCGCGCGACCTCGATGCCTTTGCGCAGCTTGCCGTTTTCGCGCAGCGGCACCATCACCAGGCTCTTATTTTTGTGCGTGGGGCCGTCGCCGGTGTTGACCAGCATGCACATCCAGTCGGCCTGCAGGCTGTTGGTGATCCACATCTTCTGGCCTGTAATGACATAGTCGTCACCGTCTTTGCGTGCGACCGACTTGATCGCCGACACATCGCTGCCCGCGCCGGGTTCGCTCACGCCAATGCAGCCCACGGCATCACCTGCAATGGCAGGTGCCAGAAACTCTTGGTTCAACGCCTCACTGCCGAAGCGCGCCAGTGCTGGCGTACACATATCGGTCTGCACCCCGATCGCCATCGGTACGCCGCCGCAGTCGATATGGCCGAGCGTTTCGGCCATGGCCAGGCTGTACGAGAAATCCAGACCAGAGCCCCCATAGGCCTCGGGTTTGGTCAGGCCCAAGAGGCCCAGCTGGCCCATCTTCTTGAAGACTTCATGGGCCGGGAACTGCTCGGCGTCTTCCCATTCCTCAACGTGCGGGTTGATTTCAGCGTCAATGAAGCGCTTCAGCGTCTTCTGGATTTCGGTGTGTTCGTGGGTGAATTGCATGGTGTTGTCTCTTGGTTTTTTTGTGTGCGTCTCAGGCTTGGAATACTTTTGGCACCACCGCACGGTGGAAACCTTCAAACGGTGCAATCGCATCGCGCGTGCCGCCCTTGCTGTCCGGCAAGCCCATGGGCCAGCCCATGCGCACTTGCGGGCGCGCCCCGTCGATGCGCAGCGTGGTGCCACTGATAAAGCTCGCAGCCGGGCTCAGCAGGAACACGATGCCCGCCGACGTCTCGGCCTCTGTGCCAAAGCGACCCAGCGGAATGGTCTTGGCCATTT
>JAYWAV010000108.1:0-6186 GCA_043782015.1 Rhodoferax sp.
CGCAGCCCGGCCCACATGGCGCTGCAGCGCAATCGACGTCGCACCCGTCGCACCACCCAGCAGCAACGCCGCCAGACACAGCACCATAAAGTTCGGCCAAACCACGGCCAGCGCTGCCCCTGCAGTGGCAGCCATGACACCCCAGCCTATGGGGCGCTTGAGCCCGTGGCGATCCGCATAGCGCCCGGCAGGGAGTGCCAGAAAGACTTGGGTCAGTGAAAACAGGGCCAGCAATACACCCACAGAAAAAGCGCTGTGCCCCTGGCGCAGAGCGAGCAGCGGTGCTGCCATGCGCATACCGGCCATGCTGCCGTGGATACAAATCTGCCCGCAGATCAGGCGCACCAAGGGCCAGTGGGACCCTGCCGGAACTACAGGCTCGTTCATACGGCGTTGGCGTCAGCCTCGGCGTCGCGGTCCAGATCTTTGTCAGTAGGAATCAATGCTTGCGCTTGCAGGTCCGGCAAAGCCTCCACCTGTTTGAGCGCGCGGCCCATGGCGCGGCTGCGCGTCTCGGCGTTGTCCAGCGTGTTGAGCACCGTTTGGGTCTGTGCTTTGACTTTGGCCAGCACATCGCCAAATTTGCCGAACTCAGTTTTGACTGCGCCCAGCACCTGCCAGACTTCGCTGGAACGCTTCTCCAGCGCCAGCGTGCGAAAGCCCATCTGCAAAGAGCTCAACATGGCCAACAGCGTCGTAGGACCGGCCAACGTGATACGGTGCTCTCGCTGCAGGCCTTCCATCAAACCCGGGCGGCGCAGCACTTCGGCGAACAAGCCCTCGGTGGGCAAAAACAGAATGGCAAAGTCGGTGGTGTGCGGCGGCTCCACGTATTTCTCGGACATGGATTTCGCCTCCAGCCGAATGCGCGCCTCCAGCGCACGGCCCGCCACCTCTGCGCCCAGTGCGTCGGCGCGGCCTTGTGCGTCCAGCAGACGCTCATAGTCTTCATTGGGAAATTTTGCGTCTATGGGCAACCACAGCGGCGCGCCATCGTCAGACCGGCCTGGCAACTTGATGGCAAAGTCGACTACGTTTTTGCTGCCCGGGCGGGTGGCTACTTGGACTGCGTACTGGTCGGGCACAAACACCTGTTCGAGCAGGCTTTCCAGTTGCGCTTCGCCAAACATGCCGCGGGTTTTGACATTGGTCAGCAAGTGTTTGAGGTCACCCACACCTTGCGCCAGCGTCTGCATTTCGCCCAGGCCCTTGTGAACTTGCTCCAGTCGATCAGCCACCTGCTTGAAGCTCTCGCCCAAGCGGGCCTGCAGCGTGGACTGCAGCTTTTCGTCCACGGTCGCTCGCATTTCGTCCAGCTTGGCGGCATTGGTGGTTTGCAACTGCGCGAGTTGCGCTTCCAGCGTCTGGCGCACCTCACTCAGGCGGCGCGCGTTGGATTCGCTCAGTGAGCCCAGTTGCAAGGTCAGCGTGTCAGAGAGTGATTTTTGCAATAGCGACAACTGCTGCCCGAAGGCGTCAATCTGTGCGTTTTGCGTGCGCGTAGCTTCGGCGCCTTGCTGTAGCAATGCCTGCTGAAAAGTCGCGAGATTTTGCGCCAACTCTTGCCGCGCCGCGCGGGCAGACTCCTGCATCTCCTGGCGCAGCGCGCGCTCCAGCCCATCGCTGCCATCCTGACGATTGCGGCCCCACAACAACAAACCCGCACACAGCAGACTTAAGCCCAACACCACCCAAATTGCCACATCAGTCACACGTCTCTTCCTCTAATAATCTGTTTTACGATACTGAAGCCGGCTGGGGCAGGTAGGTCTGAATGGCCTCGTAGGCACGCAGTATTTCAACGATCTGCTTGCGGGCTGTGGCGACATCACCCTCAGCGCAGCTGGATTCCAGCTGATCGCAAAGATGGCCCAACTGCATGGCACCCACCGTTCGCGCGGCTGTCTTGGCATTGTGCGCCAGGGTACCTAGGGCAAGAAAATCGCCTTGCTCGCACAGCCGACTCAAATCCCGGAATTGTTTGCCCGTGTGGTCGGCGAATCTTCGCAGCAGCCGGTGATGAACACTCATGTCTGCGTGCCCTAACGTCCGCACCAGCGCTTTATCATCCCAAAGCTTGGGCGAACCCTCGAATTCCGGGCTTTGTTGTTCTACAGTCATGCGCGATCCATTAGGCCGATGGGGCGTTCAAAGGTGTCAGGGCTTTGCCGTGCACCAAATAGCCAATCAGGTTGTCAGCCGCCAGCATCGCCATCGCGCGACGGGTGCCCGCTGTGGCGCTGGCAATGTGCGGGGTGAGAACAACGTTGGGCACCGTCAGCAAATCCGGATGAACCGCAGGCTCGCCCTCAAACACATCCAGCCCCGCGGCTGCAATCTGTTTGTCTCGCAAAGCCTTCGCCAACGCCGCGTCATCCACAATCCCGCCGCGCGCGATGTTGATCAATGTCGCAGTAGGTTTCATTAATGCCAGTTCTATAGCGCCAATAGTGTGGTGCGATGCGGCCGAATACGGCATGACCAGCAGTACATGGTCTGCGGTCTGCAACAGGGTTGCTTTGTCGACGTAAGTGGCATGGCAAGCCGCTTCGGTGGCTGCATCCAGTCGGCTGCGGTTGTTGTAGATCACTTTCATGCCAAAGCCCAAAGCGCCACGCCGTGCAATCGCCTGCCCAATGCGCCCCATGCCGATGATACCCAGCGTACTGCCATGCACCTCAGCACCTGTCAGCATGTCGTAGCTCCAGCGCGTCCAATTGCCAGCCCGCAGGTAATGCTCTGCCTCGGTCACACGGCGCGCAGTGGCCATCAGCAATGCAAAGCCAAAATCCGCAGTGGTCTCGGTCAATACATCGGGCGCATTGGTACCCAATACGCCCGCTGCTGTCATCGCCTCCAGGTCGAAGTTGTTATAGCCCACGGTCATGTTGGCGCAAATCTTCAGCTGTGGGCACTGGGCCAGCGAGGCAGCATGGATGCGCTCTACACCCGTGGTGAACACGCCCACTTTGCCCTGCAAGCGCTGCAAGAGTTCTTCGGGACTCCACAGCGCATCGTTCTGGTTGGAATCAACAACAAAGTGCTCGGACAAGCGCTCCAGCACATCGGGAAAAATGGCGCGCGTCACCAGTATGGCGGGCTTGTTCATTGCGTGGCAGGCGCAATGTCAAACACCTGGCGCAGGTAGGCCAGATACTTTTCATCGTCGCACATGTTTTTGGAAGGGGTATCGGACAGTTTGGCTACTGGCTGCCCGTTGCAGCGCACCATCTTGATGACAATTTGCAGAGGCTCGTAGCCCAGATCATTGGTCAGGTTGGTACCGACACCAAAGGCCAGCTGGCAGCGCCCCCTGAATTGGCGGTATAGCTCAATCGTGCGCGGCACGGTCAGGCCGTCACTGAAGATCAGCACCTTGGTATGCGGATCGACCCGGTTGCGTGCGTAATGGGCCAGCATGCGCTCACCCCAATCGAACGGATCACCGCTGTCATGGCGGGCGCCATCGAAGAGTTTGCAAAAGAACATGTCAAAGTCGCGCAGGAAGGCGCTCATGCCATAGACGTCGGACAGCGCGATGCCAAGATCGCCACGATACTCGCGCGCCCAAGACTCAAACGCAAAGGTCTGGCTGTCGCGCAAGCGCGGCCCCAGTGCCTGTGAGGCCTGAAGGTATTCGTGCGCCATGGTTCCTAGCGGCGTGAGCCCCAGTTTCATGGCTAGCAGCACATTGCTGGTACCCGCCAATTGGCCTGGAACGCTGGCAGCGTGGCCCGGGCTGTGCAACACGCCCAGCCCAGCCCGCAGCACCCGCAGCACTTCGTCGTGCCAAGACCGGGAGAAACGCCTGCGTGTTCCGTAATCAGCGATCTTGAGATCGCCCAGCCCTTCAGAACGCAGTTGTTCAATCTTCACATCCAGGCGCTTACGGCCCTCGATCACATCGGGTTCGGGCTGTGTATTGCGGAAATACACTTCATTGACGATGGCCAACACCGGTATCTCAAACAGGATGGTGTGCAACCAGGGGCCGTGAATCGCGATGTCGAGTTCACCGTTCGCCATCGGGGTGATGTTAATGTACTTTTCATTGAGCTTGAACAGGCCCAAAAAATCAACAAAGTCGCTTTTGATGAAGCGCATGGAGCGCAAATACGCCAGCTCGGTTTCCTGAAACTGCAAAGAGCACAACGCACGGATTTCATCGCGGATTTCCTGTGCATGCGCTGCCAGATTGATGCCCGGGTTGCGGCATTTGAAGCGGTACTCCACTTGTGCACCGGGGAACTGGTGCAGCACTACCTGCATCATCGTGAATTTGTAGAGATCGGTATCCAGAAGGCTCGTAATGATCATTCCAACGCTTTCAGTTTCTATTCCAGCCAGGTCGTGAAATCAGCCACCACCACGCGTGGCGTATAGAAGGTATTGACCACTTCAGATGCATCCGCATAGCCCATCGACATACCGCAAACGAGCATTTCGTCCGCGCCGGCGCCAATGTGCGGCAGGATGATGCTGGAAAAGCCATTCCACGCGGCTTGCGGGCAGGTGTGCAGGCCGCGACCGCGCGCTGCCACCATGATGTTTTGCAAAAACGCACCGTAGTCCACTAGCGAGCCGCGACCCATAACGCGATCCACGGTGAACATCAGACCCACCGGGGCGTCAAAGAAGCGGTAGTTGCGCTGGTGTTGGGCATGCATCTTGTCTTTGTCGGCCTTGCCAATCCCCAACAGACCATACAGGCCCCAGCCGTTTTCACGGCGCCGGTCGATATACGGGCTAACCCACTTCTGCGGGTAGTAGTCGTACTCTTCGGCGTACTGCGCAGCCAGCGTGGGGTCGGCGCGCAGTGCATCGTGCGCAGCACACACTTTGTCTACCAGCGTATCGCGGCTGGCACCTTGCAGTACATATACTTTCCACGGCTGGCAGTTGGTGCCAGAGGGTGCACGGCTGGCCACTTGCAGGATGTCGGTGATGGCTTCGCGCCCTACCGGTTGCTGGGTGAACGCACGTACCGACATGCGCGAACGAATGGCCGCATCCACTACGGACGATGTCATATCAACTTCTCCAGAACGGTTCGTAATTTGTAAGGCAAGGGCACCGGGCGGCGCGTCTGGCTATCCACATAGACGTGCACGAAGTGCCCCTTGGCAGCGGTCAATTCGCCATCACCAAAAATGCCCACTTCAAAGCGCACGCTACTGCTGCCCAGCCGCGCTACGCGGATGCCTGTCTCGATAGTTTGCGGAAAGGACAGCGATGCAAAGTAATTGCAATGGGTTTCCACCACCAGGCCAAATACGGCGCCACCGTGGATGTCCAAAGCACCTTGTTCGATCAGATGGGCGTTCACAGCGGTATCAAACCAGCTGTAATACACCACGTTGTTGATGTGCCCGTAAACATCGTTATCCATCCAGCGGGTGGCGATCGGGCGAAATGCTTTATAAGCGTTGCGAGGTTCGGCTTCTGGTTTGGTCTGCAATGCGTCGGACATGTGGCCATTCTGCCAGCCCGCACACCCCGGCAAGCCCCACGGCGCCCCAAGGTGACGCCAGCATGACAAAGCCCGTTTTTAGAACACGGTCACTATTTTGCTGCATTGCAGCAAAAAACACTTGCAATGCCCAAATCCATCCCTATAATTTGAGTCATGCTGCACTGCAACATAAATGGTCGCTAGGGCCAGTTCAGAGCAGATGAGTTTTTTAACTTACCTACTGGAGATTCTTATGCTGACCGTTGAACAAGTTCTGGCTTCCCACAAATCCAACATCGAAACCCTGTTTGGTCTGACCAACAAGGCTTTCGAAGGCGTGGAAAAGATTGTTGAACTCAATCTGACCGCTTCCAAGGCTGCTCTTTCCGAAGCCGCTGGCCACACCCAATCCATGCTGAGCGTTAAAGACGCCCAGGAACTGTTGGCCCTGCAATCCGGCCTGTTCCAGCCTTTGGCTGAAAAGACCGCTGCTTACAGCCGCCACCTGTACGACATCGCCCAAGGTGCTGGCGCTGAGTTCACCAAGACTTTCGAAGGCCAAGCGGCTGATGCACAGAAGAAATTTGGTGCTATGGTTGATAGCGCTGCCAAGAATGCACCTGCCGGCTCTGAAGCTGCTGTTGCAGTCGTGAAGAGCGCGATTGCTGCCGCCAACAACGCACTCGAATCCGTGCAAAAGGCCGTCAAGCAAGCGACTGATCTGGCCGAGTCCA
>JAYWAV010000109.1:0-6182 GCA_043782015.1 Rhodoferax sp.
CGCGCGGCCAACTGGTCCACCTGCGCGACACCGTCCAGCAGACGGCGCAAAGACCAATGCACCTGCAGGTCGTGCACCTCCACACTCAGCGCGCCTTGCTGCCAGCGCAGCCACTCCACCGTACCCCCGCCCTGCACTGAGCCTTGCACATTGCGGGTCTGCAAAGTTTGTCCGGCGGGCAGCCATTGCGCCAGCACGGCCAAAGAGATGGAAAGCGAACTGTTGGCGCCGCTCCAGAACCACAGCGCGCCCACAAGCGCGGCCACAGCCACCAGAGTGGCGATGACAACCCATGCCGCAACGCGCAGAGCCCGCATCAGAAGCTGAACCCCACGTTCATGTGCAGACGAAAGCGCTGCACGTCGACGCCATAGGCCACGTCGATTTGCAAAGGGCCTACCGGGCTCTTCCAGCGCGCGCCTGCGCCCACGCCGTACCGGGGGCGCAACTCCGTGGAGTTGTTGGCCACAGAACCCACATCCAGAAACAGCGTGCTTTCCCAATCCGATGGACGACCCGCAATGCGGATCGGGCGCTGCCACTCCACGCTGCCCACGGCCATATACCGGCCCCCGGTGATTTGCCCGTCGGGCAAGGGCACGCCCAGGTCCTGGTAGCCGTAGCCCCGCACGGTGTTGTCGCCACCCAGGAAGAACAGCTGGGTACTGGGCAGCTCTGCGGAGGGTTCGGCCACGATGGCGCCGGCCTGCGCGCGCAAGGCGATGCGCCCGCTGTTGTTTGACAGAGGCAGGTAGCCCAGGCCGCGCGCCAGTATCCGGCTGTAGGGGTTGCGGGTGGTTCCCACCGTGGTACCCGCGCCCAGCGCCAGCCCCAGGCCCCACCCTGCATTGGGGAAGAGGGGGTGGTCAAACCGCCGCACGGTGAACGCATAGTTGGCGGTCAGCGCTTCCACCACGGCTTGTGCGTTGGCGTCGCTGGTCGCTGCATCGGCGCGGTCGTATTCGAGGTAATAGGCGTTGTCCATTGGTTCGGTGTTGCGGCTGCGGCCCACGCGTACGCTTTGGCTATGGATCAAAAAGCTGCCCAGGGTTTGCTGTTGCATCGCAGTGCCTACCGACCAGCGCCAGTTGTCGTCATTCGGGTGCGAGGTGAACTCGGAGGTCAGCGCGCTGAGATCGCGCGCCAGCACCAGTTTGTTGACGCCACGCCAGTCCAGATACGGGATCTTGTGGTGCGTGTGCTCGACCGACAGGCGTGCGCCGGTATCGGTGCTGTAACCCACGCCGAGCACCAGCTTTTGCAGCTTGGCCTCACGCACCTGCACGAGCACCGGCGCCGCAGCCGGGTCGCCCGTGGTGTCGAGGCTGACGAAGGCCGAGTCAAAGTATCCGCTATCGGTCAGGCGCCGCTGCGCCGCGACCAGCAGGGTCTGGTCGTAGTCACCTGGGGACAGACGCACCAGGCGGCGCACCATGTCGTTGTCAAAGTGGTTCAGGCCGGCGATGACCAAGGGCCCCAGCCGAAAGCGTGGCCCTGAGTCCAGCGTGATGCTGAGGCGCGCGCGGCGGGTGACCGGGTCCACGTCCGCCTGCGATTCAGTGAGCCGCGCGGTGGCGTAGCTTTGGGCTGTGAGTTGCAAAAGGGCTTGTTTTTTGGCGTCCGTCCAGCGGGGCTGGCTAAAACGCATGCCCACCTCTAACGGCCAGTCGCGGATGATGCGCAAGCGTTGCGCCGCGGTACTGGTGTCGCTCAGGATCGCCCCCACGAACGTGATCTCTACATCGCTGACCTCCGTAGGCTCGCCGGGCACCACACGAAGCTTCAGTTTGCGCGATACAGCGCCGCCGGCGGATACCGGCGGATCCACCGTGATGGTGGGCGAGAAGTAACCCAGCGTGGCGACCAGCCCGCGGGCATCCTGCTCGGCCGCCATCAGCAGGCGTGCCAGCTCGCTGTCGCTCAGGTCGCTTAAATCCCGGTAACGCAGCACATCCAGATTGCGCTCCAGCACCTCGCGCACGTCGTCGGGCGCGTCAATCGCAAGCGTGAAGGCGCGCTCTCCTTTGGAAGAGGCAATGATGGGGTTGACCGCGTCGAAGGGGGCTGTTTGGGCCCATGCAGGCAACAGGCCCAAAGAACCAACCCACAGCGCCGCCAAGATGACTTTCATGAGGCATATTGTGTCGCGCAAATGGCCGGTATATGCTGGGCCATGCGCTTCACAAAAAACCTGGCCGTGCTGGCCACCTTTGTCTGCATGGCTTTTCCAGCCTGGGCCGATCCCGGGTACTACCTTGTCATGGTTTATGAAGACGAGGGCCGAACCCACATCGATTACCGCTACTGGACGATTCAGCTCAACGGTTCGGAGAAAGTGGTGTGGCCAGAACTGGGCATCGGCTACGGCGTGACCAAGCGCTGGTACACCGAATTGTTCACCAGTTACGAAGGCCCCACCGTCGCCAATTCACAACCCAGCACCGTCAACTGGCAAAACGACTATCTGCTGACGCAAGGGCAATACGACTTTGACGTGGCGCTGCACAGCAATCTGGTGATGGGTCAGCAGGGGCACGATGACGATGCGCTGGAGATTGGGCCGGTGTTTCAGACCGATATCGGCCGCACCCAGCTCAATGCCAACCTGATATTCGAAAAGTCACTGACACCTGGCAACAGCGCCGCGCCCAAACTGAAGTACCAATGGCAGGCCAAGTACCGCTTCAACCCCCTGCTGCACGTGGGCCTGCAGGGCTTTGGTGAAGTCGGCACCTGGAACCAGTGGTCCGAGTCGGGCAAACAGTCGCACCGCTGGGGCCCCGTGGTCGCAGGCTCCTGGGATCTGGGGAATCGCAAGGCGGTGGAGTACCAACTCGCCTTTCTGAAAGGCACTGTTTACGGCGGTCAGTTGGGCGAGATGCTGTCGTTGCGGCTGCAGTACCTGTATTGATCCCGATCAGCGGCTGCTCGGGAAGCTGAACACCGTGCCTTCGCGCACGCCGGCTGATGGCCAGCGTTGTGTGATCGTCTTGCGCTTGGTATAGAAGCGCACGGCATCGGGGCCATAGGCGTGCAGGTCGCCAAACAACGAGCGCTTCCAGCCGCCGAACGAGTGGTAGGCAACCGGTACCGGCAGCGGCACGTTGACGCCAACCATGCCGACCAGAATGTTGTCGGTGAAATAGCGCGCAGCTTCGCCGTCGCGGGTGAAGATGCAGGTGCCATTGCCGTACTCGTGCGCGTCGATCAGGTCCATCGCTTCCTGCAAGGTCTTCACGCGCATCACGCCCAGCACCGGGCCGAAGATTTCTTCCTGGTAAATCACCATGCCGGGTTTGACGTGGTCAAACAGGCAGGGGCCGAGGAAATAGCCTTCTTCGTGTCCGCTGACCTTGACGCCACGGCCGTCGACGACCAAGGTCGCGCCTTCTTTGACGCCCTGGTCCACATAGCCCTTGACCTTCTCGAAATGCGGCTTGGTGACCAGTGGGCCCATGTCGCTCTTGGCGTCTGTTCCGGGGCCGACCCGCATCTTGGCGATTTCAACCTTCAACGCTGCAACGACCGCATCGGCCGTTTGGTCGCCAATCGCGACGACCAACGGAATCGCCATGCAGCGCTCGCCGCACGATCCATACGCCGCGCCCATTAGCGCGTTGACCGCATTGCCAATGTCGGCGTCGGGCATCACCACCGCGTGGTTCTTCGCGCCGCCCAGTGCCTGCACGCGCTTGCCGTGTGCACAACCGGTGGTGTAGATGTATTCGGCAATCGGCGTGGAGCCAACAAAACTGACCGCCTTCACGCGTGGGTCGGTCAACAACGTGTCGACGGCTTCCTTGTCACCGTTGACGACGTTCAGTACACCCGGTGGCAGGCCCGCTTCCAGCGCCAGCTCTGCGATGCGTAATGTGGAGCTGGGGTCGCGTTCAGAAGGCTTGAGCACAAAGGTATTGCCGCAGGCCACTGCCATGGGCCACATCCACAGCGGCACCATCGCCGGGAAGTTAAACGGTGTGATGCCAGCGGCCACGCCCAACGGCTGGAACTCGGACCAGCTGTCGATGTTGGGGCCGACGTTCTTGCTGTGCTCGCCCTTGAGCAGCTCGGGCGCGTAGCTTGCGTATTCGACGTTCTCGATGCCGCGCTGCAACTCGCCAGCGGCATCGCTCAGCACCTTGCCGTGCTCGGCAGTAATCAGCGCGCAGATTTCGTCGGCATGTTCTTCCAGCAAAACCTTGAGCTTGCCCATCACG
The DNA here is from genome assembly GCA_043782015.1 of Rhodoferax sp. Classification (GTDB taxonomy): domain Bacteria; phylum Pseudomonadota; class Gammaproteobacteria; order Burkholderiales; family Burkholderiaceae_C; genus Allorhodoferax. The sequence goes on from JAYWAV010000109.1 coordinate 4,218, forward strand.
CGGGCACGCTTCAGCGGCGGCGTATTGCGCCATGCCGGAAAGGCGGCCTGTGCCGAGGCAATGGCTTGCTCGACGGTGACCTTGTCGGCCAGCAGCAGGGTTCGGATGACAGCGCCCGTGGCGGGGTTGTAGACGGGCTGGGTGCGCGTACCGCCCTGGACGGACTTGCCGGATATCAGATGGCCTACGGTGGGGAGTTGGGACATGGTGTTCTTTATAAGTAAAAAGTGCCGCTAGCGCGCGTGGAATATGCGTAAGGAGCTATGAAATCAGGAGCAAACGTAGGTCAAAAAATCAGTTGGTCGCGTTCATCGCATCGCCCAGCGCGCTGACCAGGCCGTCAATCTCGGCCTCGGTGGAGATGAACGGTGGCGCCAGCGCGATGCAGTCGCCGCCGTAGCGCACGTAAAAGCCTTTTTCCAGGCACTTCATCGCGATGTCGTGTGGTCGCTTCGCAGGCTCGCCGGCCAGTGCGGCAATGGTGAAGCCCGCAGCCAGACCGTAGTTGCGAATGTCGGTCACGTGTTTGGCGCCCTTGAGGCCATGTACCGCTCGTTCAAAATAGGGCGACAGCGCGTTGACGCGGTCCACCATGTTGTCGCGTACCAGAATGTCCAGCGCAGCGATACCGGCGGCGCACGCCACCGGGTGGGCTGAGTAGGTGTAGCCGTGCGGAAACTCCAGCATGTACTCTGGGCCGCCCGCGGCCATAAAGGTGTCGTAGATTTCTTTGGTCGCCACCACGCAGCCCAGCGGCTGTGCGCCGTTGGTGATTTGCTTTGCCGCATTCAAGATGTCGGGCGTCACGCCAAACGCAGCCGCGCCGGTGTAGGCGCCCATGCGGCCAAAGCCGGTGATGACTTCATCAAAAATCAGCAGGATGTTGTTGGCTGTGCAGATCTCGCGCAGGCGCTTCAGGTAGCCGATCGGTGGCACGACCACGCCACCGGAGCCCGACATGGGTTCGACGATGACGGCCGCGATATTGGATGCATCGTGCAGCGCAATTTGTTTAAGCAAGTCGTCTGCCAGCTCCGCACCGCTGGTAGGCAAGCCGCGCGTGAATACGTTCTGCGCCAGCTGGGTGTGCGACAGGTGGTCGGCTTCGATGCCCTGACCAAAGTGTTTGCGGTTGCCGACCATGCCGCCCACCGAGATACCACCGTAGTTGACACCGTGGTAGCCCTTCTCGCGGCCAATCAGGCGCGTCTTGCTGGCCATGCCTTTGGTGCGCCAATAGGCACGCGCCATCTTCAGCGAGGTGTCAGCCGACTCGGAGCCGGAGCCGGTGAAAAACACATAGTCCAGTCCTTCAGGCGTCAGATCGCGGATGCGATTGGCCAGCTCGAACGACAGCGGATGGCCGTATTGAAAGCCGGGCGAGTAATCGAGCGTGCCAATCTGGCGGCTGACCGCCTCGGTGATTTCCTTGCGGCCATGGCCGAGACCCGCACACCACAGGCCCGACAGGCCGTCGAATATCTTGCGCCCGTCGCTGTCCTTGTAATAGGCACCCGCGGCGCTGACGATCATCCGAGGCGCGGCCTTGAACTCGCGGTTCGCCGTGAACGGCATCCAGTGCGACTCCAGCGCGGCGCGGTCTTGTGCGGGCGCCGAGGTGGTGGTGATCGGTTCGCCAGTGGTGGTGTCGTTGAGTTTCATGGGTGCGCTCCTTGGGCTGATAGCGGATTGTGTGCGTCTCTGTTACTCTTATAAAGTTACAAATATCGCTATTTAGTTGCTGATTTATGAAAGTTACGGGGCTGTCACCTTTCCATTCGTCCTGGGCGTCCTGCCGGGGTGGGAAATGCCGGGGGCCTCATGGTGTGCCTAAGGCCACACAAATCGGCCCCCGGCATTCCCCACCCCGGCGAGAAGCGGGACATAGACAACAAAACGCCACAAAACCGGCCGGGGAAGGGATAGGGGGTGGGGCCGATTTGTGTGGCCTTAGGCACACCATGA